>NZ_JBPCUJ010000062.1:0-10191 GCF_051011215.1 Lutimonas sp. | reverse complement strand
AGAAAATCTTGGTTCTCAGTTCAATAAAACAACCATTTATCGTGTATTAGACAAGCTTGAAGATGACGGTGTTTTGCACTCTTTTTTAGGAAATAATGGATTGAAATGGTATGCAAAATGTCACGATTGTTCAGCAAATAAGCATAATGATCTTCATCCCCATTTTCAATGCCTGGATTGCGGAAAAGTGGATTGCTTATCTGTCAAGGTGACGCTTCCCAAAATACCTAATAGAAAAATTGAGGTCTCTCAATTATTGATACAAGGGAAATGCGAAGAATGCCTAGTATAAAAAATACTAGTTTAAACACCTTTTGTAGATCTACTGCCTAAAGACATTAAGGTGCCACCTACATTAGGAACATAAAAAAAACGCCTTTCACTTTTATGAAAGACGTTTATTATTCAATATTTTAATAGTTTTATAGAATCTCTAACAATTCAAGGTCAAAAACAAGATCTTGTCCTGCCAAGGGATGATTGCCGTCTAAGATGATATCATCAGCTTCTACTTTTGCAATTCTAAATTGTTGCTCTGCTCCCTCGGGATTCGAACCGACCAATCCCATTCCAACTTCAGGTTTTAAGTCTGGTGGCAGTTGTGATTTTGAAACTTTTTGAAAAAGATTCTCATTTACCTCGCCATAAGCTTCATGCTTTTCAATTTTGATCGTTTTTTTCTCATTTACCTCCATATCCATCAATCCATTTTCAAATCCAGGAATCAACTGACCTTTTCCAAGTTCCACTTCTAAAGGTTCTCTTTCCAATGAACTATCAAATACGCGTCCATCTACTAATTTTCCGGTATAATGAACTTTTACAGTATCATTCTCTTTTACTTTACTCATAATCTTTACTTTGTGATTTTTAATAAAAACGATGCAAAGATATGCCGTATAAAATGGTTAAAAGAACGATTTCTAGAAAACGTCACTTTCCCCATAATTTAGGTCTATCAAAAAGACCCGCTTATATTAGTTTTGGCTTCCCAAGTGTGACTAAAAAATCTCTGACCTTTATGTTATGAACAGATTCATTGCTATTTAGATCGTCAAAACCGGGTCTTATGACTATGTTTATAGTTTTATGACTATTTTTATAGTCACACTCAATATTATTGCTATATTTGCCACATGAAGGAATTAACAAAAGCAGAAGAACAGGTCATGCAATATGTTTGGAAACTTGAAAAAGCTTTTCTCAAGGATATTGTAGAGCAGTTCCCAGAACCCAAGCCCGCCTATACCACTATATCAACGGTGGTACGAGTTTTGGTGAAAAAGGAATTTTTGAGTTTTACCACCTATGGTAAGATTAGACAGTATTATGCAAGCATTTCTAAGGACCATTATTTTAAGAGACATATGAAAGAAGTTATAGGCAGTTTTTTTAATGGTTCTTCTAGTAAGTTTGCCCTGTTTTTTACAGAAAATGAAGATTTAGATGTAACGGAACTTGAAAAAATGAAACTTCTACTCGAAAGCAAAATCGAAAAATTAAAGAATCAACATGACTAATTTATTCACATATCTCGTTCAGGTTTCTTTGGTCTTTTCTCTTTTATACCTTTTATATGTCCTTTTGTTAGAAAAACTGACTTTTCATAGTGTGAACAGATTTTTCTTGTTGTCACTATTACCGATTTCACTGCTTATTCCTGTATCAGGATTTATACTACCCTCTGCGCTGCAAAAAACTATAGAAATACCCTTGTATACATATGTCAAGGCTCAAACCATTGAAAATCATATTGACCTAATTGATCCGCCAATGGCTGCCGCTTCCTATGGTTCACCTTTTATTCTTACAGGAATCTATTTGTTGGTTTTGGGAGCTTTTATGTTTAGAATTATCCATACTCACAGAAAAATATTCCTCTTAAAGGAAAAATCAATCTTACAAAAGAATAAGGATTGTAACATCTTTATTGGTGATGTTTCGACCGTGTTTTCTTATTTCAACAATATATTTATTCCGAAAAATAATGAACTCAATTTGAGTAAAGATATCATTGTTCATGAAAAGAGTCATATCAGATTGCATCATTCCTGGGATATTTTGCTCAGTGAAATCTATCTATCAATTTTCTGGTTTAACCCACTACTCTACTTTTATCGAAAATCGTTAAAATCTGTTCATGAATTTCAAGCTGATCGAGAAGTGTTAGAAAATGGAATAAAAACGTCGCACTATATGCAGTTGTTATTGGATAGTTTAGATCTAATGAAACCAAATAACCTGTATAATTATTTTAGTCAACCAATTATAAAAAAAAGAGTTCTGATGATGACAAAACCAAAATCTTTGTATTATGAAAGTCTGAAATATTTTTTAATACTCCCTGTATGTATCGTATTGATTTCCGCTTTTACACTTCCGTCTAGAAATAAACAACAGACCTTAGGTTTATCTCCTTTATCAATTATTGTTATTCCTCCCTCCTTGTTTCCTGTGCAAAATGGGTCCCTGTCTGATGTTTCCGCTCACTTTGGAGAAAAATTGAAACAAGCCAAAACAAATGACATCATAGAACATCATGGTTTAGATATAAGGGCAAAAACTGGAACACCTGTTGTGTCAACTGCCTCCGGGATTGTTAACAAGGCTTCCATGCAAGGGAATTGGGGCAATTTAATCATCATCAGTCATGCTGATGGTTATGAAACCTGGTATGCTCATTTACATGGGTTTAATGTGAAGCAGGGTCAAGAGGTTCAAAAGGGAAACATTATAGGTTATGTGGGTTCTACAGGTCGATCCAATGCATCACATTTGCATTATGAGGTCAAGCTCAACGGCATTCACCTTAATCCAATTGATTATTTAGAATAAGGATTTTTTAATTCATTTTTTCCATTATTTACATTAGATTGAAGCACTATCGTTTTAAATCAATGGTGATTTATAAAAGTATTAGCTTCCCATAAACTATATAAATTCCTCTTTCCTAACAATAGTATGAAACCGACTTATTTTCTGTTGATGTTGATCGTTATGTCAACATCAGTCATGGCCCAAAAAACAGACTTTTTGATTTTCGAAAAACCAATTAATTCTTTGGCCTTTGTAAAGTATTATCATGATTCATTATTCCATATTGCAGCTGATGAAAAGCATATCAAGTCTATAAAAGCAGAAAGCTGGAATGTGACCAAATTTAACCCATATTCAAAAACAAAGACTCATAAGCCCTTTGAAATTGTATTTAAGGACAGCAGCTTTGCGGCACCTGTGAAGGGAAGAATGGTCATAACTTCACGATATGGTTGGAGAAACGCAAGACCACATAGAGGAATTGATATTGATCTAATTACTGGAGATACAGTGATGGCGTTATTTGATGGTGTTGTGCGATTTGCCCAATACAGTTCTGGTCATGGGAGAACCGTCATCATTCGCCATGAAAATGGTCTGGAAACTGCATATGCACATCTTTCGAAATACGGAGTTAAGGTCAATGATTCCGTCTCAAAAGGGCAGTATATAGGTAAGGGAGGTAGCTCTGGCAATGCAAGGGGAAGTCATTTACATTTAATTACAAGTTATCAAGGTGCCTATATACATCCCGAATACCTGTTTGATTTTGACAATAACAACGGCATCAGAAAACAAGAGCTATGGATAACGAAATTCTGGTATACAGCCTCGTTTCATAATTCAAAAGAAAAAAGTAAGCTGATTTATTTTGATACCTATAGAGAGGCACTGGCCTCGATGAACAAGGAGAATCAAAGAAAAATCTATGTCGTTAAACCAGGTGACACCTTGTATGGAATTTCCAATAAGCACAGGATTTCTGTAAGTAAACTTTGCAGGGTGAATGCTATTTCAAAGAATACCGTACTTCGCATTGGTGAAAGGTTGATCATTAATTGATCCTGACAAAACAGGTCCCTTTTTAGTAGATAGATGTGAAAGAAATAACTATTCTTAAATAGGTTTAATCACCTATATTTTACTAAATTTATACTGTTAAATACTGTATTTAAATCAAAATATTATGAAAAACTATTCTATATTTTTGAATCTTTTTATTCTTGTTTTTTCATTGTTCATGTTTGTTTCCTGTGCTGAAAAAAAGCCTGAGAAAGAAGCTGAAAAACAAGAAATGAAGGAAAATGCAAAACATTCGGATATTGCTTATCAATGCCCGATGGATTGTGAAGACGGAAAAACCTATCATGAAACAGGCAGTTGTCCTGTGTGTAAAATGGACCTGAAGGAAGCTTCAACGCATCAGTCAGGCACCTGCAAGATGCACAAAGATGGCAAATGTAGTTGTGAAGGAAAAAAATGTAAATGTAAAGATTGTAAAGAGCATACAACAGCGATGACATGTGAGCAACACAAAGATAGTAAATGTACCTGCGAAGGTGAAAAATGTGCCTGCGCAAATTGTGCTGAACATACATGATTTAAAAAGCTCAAATGCGACAATCTTTGCGAAAAGCTGCTGCATTTGAGCCTATTACTCCTTAGTAGGCAGAATTATAACCGAATTAAGTTGTCTGTAAAATTTTCATCGGACCTGGTTCCAAACGGATCGACAGAAATATACTTCGGCAGTTCTTTTACTAAAAATTTTAACTCAGTGTCTTCAGAGTCGATTTGAGTCGATTGAAAATACAATATTGAATCGTTATTCTTTATATTAGAAGGATGTGAAGTGAAAATTCCAATTTTAATCGGCTCATTAATAGCTATTTGCTTTATGTTTTCATTTTCCATGGTTTCAAATCTCAATGCTTTGATATGCACAGAAACCTCATACATTCCATTAGGTAATTCTTTGTAAGAACCATCTTCAATGGCCAGATCATAGGTTATCACTTTTTTGAACCAATCATCTATTAATGTGTGGTATTCCTTCGGCACAACCTTATAAATCTCATTTAGAAATTCAATTGAATTGACTTCTAACTTATTCGTCTTACGATGATTATCTGTTATTGTTTTCAGAACCTCATTAACCTTATCCTCGCCTATTAAATCTCTTAAAGCCAGCATTACCGTATAGGCTTTTCCATAGGAGATATAACCATGACCGAAGACCTTATAAACAGGTGGTTCAATATCACTGGCCATTGATCTTCCTGAAAAATACCTGCGTCTTGCATTTTCACTAAGTTCATATAAAGCTCTTTTGCCATACATTTTTTCCATAACAACTGCTTCAGTATATTTTGCGAAACCTTCTATAAATAAAGAACCTCCTGGCACAGGCTTGGCCGATAAGGTATGTCCCCACCATTGATGTGAAACTTCATGAATCGTTCTTTTGGCAACTAAATTGAACGTATTCGGATCGCTGACATTTGCCAAATACAACCTGTCCTCTACCATACTGATTAAACCTGGATGAGCAAATCCACCAAAAGACCAATGTGATGGTAGTTCTGCAATTCTTACATGATTAAAATTATAGGAGCCAAAATTTTCCTGACAATAGTCTAAAGTTTTCTTTGTGCTATTTTCAACTTCCTCAATGTTAAAGTTGTGAGTTTCATCGTAATATTGCTCAATAGAAATCCCCTTATAGTTAACTTTTTTCGTGGTGTATTTTGCCGATAGGTATCCCACCATAGGTACGATTCGACCCTCAGACTTATAATGATAAAAATTTCTATCATCCACAGACCATTCTTTTACTAAATGACCAGAACTTAGAGCGATCTGGTCCTTATCTGTAGATACGATCGTTTCGAATTCTATTTTATCATGTTTAAAACTTTCCAATTCTATATGAGCATCTGAATGATTCTCAACTTCTATTTCAGGAAGATTTCTCTTCTGGCGCTCCACTCTATTGGAGATTTCCAGTCCGGAACTATAACCCATAATTGGTTCAAAATTTCTATGTGTGATATAACTTCCATTCTTGACTATGGTATTATCTTCATCATATCCTTTTAAAGTTTTGCTTAATTCATAAGTGAATTTGACAGAATCATTAGGTTGTAATGCTTTTTTAAATTTAAAAAGGTAAATTCCGTATGCTGCATCTTGCTGAATTAATGTAGCATTTTCTATTGAAACATTTGATAAAGCAACTCTTTCTGTAATAAAAATTTGGGACAAAGGTTTATCACCCTTATTCTTCAACATGTAATTTGCTTTCACCGCATAACTTCTTTCAGTTGGATAGATAGCAACTTCAGTTTTTCTAGAAGTAGTAATGGGTCTTTCTAAAATTTTATATTGTTTAAATTGACGCTCATAATTCTCTCTAAAATCTAATTGATCACTTACAGTATCATATTCATTTACAATAGTTGTATTGTAAATAACCAAGCTACCAGCTCCCAAAAACACAAGTATAAAAAATGTAAATGCTAGTTTCTGTAATTTTGACCAACCATATTTTAATTGTTTCACTTTCATTGTAAAAGTGGCCACTACTCCTCTATTCCATAATTTGAAAGAAAGAATTACCAATAACAATCCTATGGCTAGCCAATACACTGCTAAATGATCAAATAAGCTTGAAACTCCATTGTACCCATTCATATTATTATAACTCACTTTTGGCATAAACCCAAGACTTGTTAACGGATGCTCAAGCCCAAGAAAACCTGAATTCAAACTTAACAAAACAATCACACCAAAAACACCCATTCCCATGTATTTGTTCTTAACCAAAGAGTTTACAAAAAAGGCAATCATACAAAACACAACTATCTGAATACCATGGTAGTAAAATAGAGAAGCATATACACCAAGCTCAAAGTTTGTATAGTTTAAACTTAGCTGAAATAGCATGCTCATTAAAATTCCTGATGTTATTAAAATAATTGGTAATAACAACAACGCACTGAATTTTGATAAAAAGAAAACCCAATTTTTTGTTGGTGTAGCATCCAAAATATGGTTGAAATTTAAACCACGTTCTTTCCAAACTATTTCTGAACTATAAAAAACAATTAGTATCAAACTGAAGACTGATAATTGATTTACAAATAAATCTATTAGGTGATTTGTAAAAGGATACATGCTTACACCGTATTCTCCACCTCCAATAACAGTCGAATATAACTCTGAGAATACTATAAACATCCACATCAATAAGACTGCTATAAAAGGCAAACTCCTAAAAACACTTTTCAGTTCTAGTTTTAACAATGCAAAAAAGGCTAGTCTTTGTGCTTTAAAATTGTGCAATGCTTTTATTGGTTTATAAGCCAATAACTCTTGTGTATCATTTTTAATTTTTGACTCTTTTTGTACCTTTTTAGTGATTTTTCTGAAAGAAAACATTTTATAAGTAGCCAACAGAAAACCTAGAGAAACAAGAATCCAAACAATTCTGTTCTTTAAAAATAATCCTGATAACGAAAGAAACTGCGTGTTTTTCTGAAAAGGTGTCCAATATTGAGTTTGCTCATAAAAAGCTGCAATTCCAAATGGATCTGCAATAGCTGCTATTGCCATGCTTTCTGGTGAAGCCGGCACAGATTGAGCCATTAATGGAGAATTCAAAAAGATAGAACTTACAAAATACAGCATGTAAATAAATACGGCACTTACATAGGTTGCGGTGCTGTTTTTTGTAATTGTACTTACAGAAAATATAATTGTTGAACAGATAAAAATATTCGGAATTACAATATACAACAGTGGTTGTAGATAGGTCATTAACTGAAAATCATTGATACGACTTGGGTCTAAATCCGAGAAGTTTACTCCTAAATAATATCCTGAAAGAAAAGGCGAAAATGCCAACACACTAAAAATAAAAGTTCCTGAAAAACGACTCCAAAAATACTGTGCTTTTGTTATTGAAGAACTGTAAATCAAGCTCTCCATATTGTGTTGTTTGTCTCTAAGCATGGCGCTTACAGCAAAAAACATGGTGATAAACACACTTCCTAAAACAAAAATATTGGTGTAAAAATAGACTTGATATACAGCGTTAAAACTAACACCTTTTGGAGCAAAACCTTGTCTCCCAACAATTATACCTAGTGCTAAAAACAAAACTACAAATATGGGAAATGCTCTTTGTTTTAATTGGTAAAAAACTTCGAATTGTAATAACTGTTTAAACATAACTTAGGCTTTACTAGTTGTTTGATTGAATAAAGTAGCGAAATAATAATCTTCTAAATTCGGGGTAATTTTATCAAACCCAGCCTCTGGTTTACTATCAGAAAGTACTCTAATTTGAGTTTCACCAGAAACTAACTTTGTTGAGATTACTTGAAATGCTTTCTTATAAATATCAATATCAGCTTTGGGAATAATCTTTGTCCAAATCTTGCCTTCAATACTCGCCACCAGACTTGTCGGATTTCCCTGAGAAATAATTTCTCCATCAGCAAGTATGGCCATTTTAGGACATAAATTTCTTACGTCTTCTACAATGTGGGTCGATAAAATCACAATTACGTTTTCTCCGATCTCACTTAATAGGTTTAAAAAACGATTACTTTCCTCTGGGTCTAATCCTGCTGTTGGTTCGTCCACAATTATTATTTGTGGATTTGCCAGTAAGGCTTGTGCAATTCCAAAACGTTGACGCATTCCACCTGAAAAAGTATACACAGATTTTTTTCTATGCTGATATAAGTTTACTTGTTGTAACAAAGCAGTTACTTGCTCTTTACGTTCTTTTTTATCTAAAATCCCTTTTAGAATAGCCATATGATTCAATAACTTCTCTGCTGAAATTTTTGGATATACACCGAATTCTTGTGGTAAATAGCCTAGCTGTTTTCTAACCTCATTTGGCTCTTTAACAATATCAAAGTCATTAAAAAGAATACTTCCAGTTGATGGTTCTTGTAATGAAGCAATTGTTCTCATTAAAGAAGATTTTCCTGCTCCGTTTGCACCTAACAATCCAAACATTCCGTTTGTAATCTTTAAGTTGATTCCGTTTAATGCCTTCACTCCGTTTGGATATGTTTTGCTAAGTTCTTTTATTGTTAATGTGTTCATTTTATTCTAATTTTAAGTACACTACAAATATGCTAGCTTTATCCATCTCCATAAATTAAAGATGATAAACAAGGACTTTTTTAATTCAGATAACCATGATTTTGAACTTACTCATGTTGAACAAAAAAACGATGATGTTTGAATGAATATTGATATTGTTTAACAAAATTCTGAACCAAATATTTGGCTTGCTAACCTCCTTGTGTTTAGTTAGAGTGTATTTTTTGAAGTGAGGAAATTTATAAAAAACAAAAAGCTCCAAATTATTGGAGCTCTTTAATTGCGAGATATAAAATAGGCATAAATGCTTTTATCTTTTTACAAATTTTACGTTCTTAACTCTTCCTTTCATAGAAAGTCTGAACAAATCTCTTGTCTTATTAAACTCAAAAGTTTGTCTTGATTTTATCATTATTAGATCTTTCATTACAGGCTCAACCTCTCCAATTAGATTGCCTTTCACAATAAGAAGAATGCGATCTTTTTTAGTTTTAAGCGTATACACAACATCCAATTCTTCGCTATAGTAATCACCTGAATAACTTTCTAAGTCGGGTTCGCTATATTCAGTTATTGGTTTATAGGCAACATAATTTACTGGCGCTGCATTTGGCAGGTTCAGTGTAAATTTTTTGGTGGTTCCATTGGAACTCATTTCACAAATAACGGGTACTCTAGGGCCAATCATTTTAAACTTGTTTTTGGAAATTGGTACCATCATAGTAGCACTTCCATCATTTCTTACATAATTTAAGGTATCATTTCGGACTTCAAGTTTACGGCTCATTTTACTCTTACCATCCCAATATGATCCTTCAAAAGCATTCAGTTCTTTTTCTGTTAACGTAATTGATTTAAAATCCTTTATTTCGGGAGAAGATTTCTTTGTTTGAGTTCTTTTTTCTTTCTTGTATTGATCTTCAAGAAAAAGATCAGCAATCTTGTAGGCCATTTTTGTTGGGCTAGCATCTGTTCTATTCGCTAAAATAATTACTGAAAATTTTGCTTCAGGAATTCGTATAAATTCAGTTCTATATCCAACAGAAGCTCCACTATGATGAATCGCTTTAAACCCTCTGTAAGTAACTGTATTTAAGCCATTTGCGTAACGAATCTTACTTCCGTCATTCAAGATTCCATTTTCAGTCATTTTATCCCAAAAACCTGGAGTGAACAAATTCGAATTATAGAATGTAGCATCCCATTTTACAAGATCAGTTACATTAGTTTTTAAACCTCCAGAACCAATCA
>NZ_JBPCUJ010000061.1:0-104481 GCF_051011215.1 Lutimonas sp. | reverse complement strand
GAAGGCAAACAATATGACGATCATTATTCAATAGCCTTCATGGATCAGGATAAACGCGAAACCTATTACAAGAGCTTCTTTGACGAAATTAACAATGTTAACATTGAAAAAATAGCGATTGACAATCAGATAGCAGCAGCTACTTTTATTGAAGACATCGATTTCTCTGCGGAAAATTATACGGTCAACAGCGGGGATAAAATGCTTGTACGTTTAAATGTGGTAAATACAACTCAATCCATTCCCAGAAGAATTAGAAACAGAAAACTACCGCTCGAAATAAAAACAGGTTTTCTCGATACAGATAAGGTCACAATACATCTACCTGAAAACTACTCCATTGAAGCGATGGCAGAACCACGGGAAATTGAATCCAAATTTGGTTCCTATAAAATTGAAATCCAAAAAATTGATGAAACCAAACTTCTCTATAAACGAACCCTACTTATTAAAGAAGGAACTTATTCTGTAGCAGATTATAACGAATACAGAAAGTTTCGAAAAAAAATCAACCAACTTGATAATTCCAAAATTGTATTAACCAAATCCTAGTATTTATGAAAAATAAAGTTTTAATTACACTGGCAATTTGTCTCTTTGCCAGCTATTCCAATTATGCCCAATCCGTCAAATTTGGTAAAATTCAAAAAAGTGACTTTGCCCAATCTTACTATGAAAAAGACAGTACTGCTGATGCTGTTGTCCTCTATAAAAAGAAGTATACACATTACGATTATGATGATATCACAGGTTGGAAACTGGTCACGGAAATTCATGAAAGAATCCGTTTTTACAATGCTGATGGTTTTGACAATGCCACAAAAAAAATTAGTTTTTACACCGGAGGTGAACATGAAAATATATCTATCAAAGCCTATACCTATAATCTCGAAAGTGACGCTATTGTTAAAACTAAGCTCGATCGAAAAGAAGTATTTATAGAAGAAGTATCCGAAAACTGGGGCGTGAAATCGTTTACGATGCCTAATGTAAAAGAAGGAAGTATCGTCGAGTGGAAAATTTCTATCAGTTCGCCGTATACCACCTATATCGATGATATCATTTGCCAATATGACATTCCCATAAAATATATTGAATGCAAAGTAGAGATTCCGGAATATTTTGTGTTTAATTTTTATCCAACTCACTATTATCCTCTTAATATCAAAAAGGCAAAATCTCAGAAAAAGCACCTGACTCAAAGCGGCACGGTAAATATTTCGCAGAATTCTTATTCCTTAAAGCAAGAATTTATTCCTGCTTTGGTCGAAGAACCTTATGTGAACAATATCAATAATTACAGAGCCAAAATAAAATTCGAAATCGCCGCTTATAACCCTCGAAACGGAGTAGGAAAACTGTTCAATACGTCTTGGGAAAAGGTGACTACTACCATTTATGAAAGTTCAAAATTTGGAGGGGAACTGAGAAAAAGCGGACATTTTAAAGATGATCTGGAGGGTATCTTAGCTCAGTCTGCCAATCAAAATGAAGAGATTGTGAATATCTTTGATTTTGTAAAGAACAAAATGACATGGAATAGGAACAATGGAAAATATACCAGCTCCAAAGGAATAAAATCAGCCTATAAAGAAGGTGTTGGTAATGTGGCCGATATCAATTTAACATTGGTAGCCATGTTACGGGAAGCCGGGATCAAAGCCAATCCAATTTTAGTGAGTACAAGATCACATGGTATCCCATTGTTTCCTACAAAAAAAGGGTTCAATTCAGTAGTGGCTGGTGTCGAACAAAATGGTAAGGTAATATTAATGGATGCGAGTTCTAAATATAGTTCTCCGGATGTTTTACCACGAAAAGATCTTAATTGGGAAGGAAGATTAATTAGAGAAGATGGTAGTTCAACTAAGGTAAATCTTTATCCAAAAGTCTACAACCTGAAAAATGTGAAATTAAATGCCAAAATTGATACTGAAGGTGTTCTTGAGGGTTTGATGGTTACTACCTATAATGGTTTAAATGCCTTAGAATACAGAACCTCAACAGCCAGTCAAAAGGAAGAAGACATTATCAGTTCCTTGGAATCAATGCACAAAGACATAGAAATTGAACAATTTCGAATCAGCAATAAAGACAAATGTTCTAAACCTATTTCTGAAATGCTGAAATTCACACAAGACAATGCTGCGGATATCATTGGAAACAAAATCTATATATCACCACTTCTTTTCCTCACGGTGAATGAAAATCCTTTCAAACTGGAAGAAAGATTATATCCGATTGACTATGCTTCTCCTTGGAGTAACCAAACGACGATTTCTTTGGATATTCCTGAAGGCTATACCTTGGAGTCAAAACCTGAGGACTTATCATTGACCTTACCAGATCAAATGGGCGACTATGTATTGAAAACAGAGTTTGCCAACAATAAGATTTTGGTGACCTCTAAAACACGCTTAAATATTCCAGTAGTCTCTTCGTTGTATTACTCAACATTGAAAGAACTTTACAAACGAGCGATTGAAAATCAATTAGAAAAAATAGTGCTGGTTCAGCAAGGACCATAAACAAAAAAAGAGCGGTTTTACCGCTCTTTTTTTTGTTATCATTTTATTTATTGAAGTGTGTAGGCGTATCCTAAAGAAAACACCAATCCACCTATATGGCTTTCTCCGTATACGCTGTTCTTTTGAATTGTCTTGGCACCCCAGGAGCCTCTGAACCCAAGATAAAGTTCATGTTTTTCATTTAATTTTCGTATCAGACCTGCACCTGCATGAAATCCGTAATTATACGTATTTAATTCATTCTTGGTATCTGTTTCTGCATCAAAATCCTGCGGAGGAAGCGGCACCCATGCCGGACCATTCTCTGGGACGCCTGGATCAAAATTCGGGTTGAGGACCATCAGTGGATTCCTTCGCTCTGCATCTAAAGTGATAATACTTGTTCCAGAAGTTGTTTGATCCGAACTTAATAAGAATCCTATGTAAGGACCTGCTTCTACATAAAACCTCCAGGTCTCACCCCATCCAAGTTTTGCCAAAATGGGAATTTCAAGATAATTGAGGTCAGATTCATTTTTAAAATCAGCATACATCGGATTATCATCAGTAACCGGGTCATTTCCCTGCAACGCCAGCATAAAATTTAATTGATCTATAGAGCCAAATGCATCTAAGGCAGTTATCGGTATCGGTTGTACTCCATTTCTTGTTCCTCCTCTTTGGGTGTAAAGAATCTCAGTCTGAACGGAAAATAATTCTGACACAGGGAATTCGAATGTTGCTCCGAAATCCACTCCGGATGTCGATTCAAAATCTTCGGTATAAATATTATCTGAGTTGTCTGTTAATCTCCCGACACTGTACCCTGCTTTAGCTCCAATTTTGACCTGAGCGTGAATCACCTGACCCGCCAGGATTAAAAAAAGTGCAATAAATTTGATTGAAGTTGTTGATTTCATGAATAAATGGTTAATTATTGAATTGTGGTCTGAAACGTTTCTTCATTGTCCCTAAACATGGATTAAATATAGAAAAATTAAATAAACCTTAATCATTAATGTTCATGAAATAGGCAATTTACTATTCGAATACTTCAACAATTACAGTCCGAATCACAGTCTCCTTTATGCTTTTTAGGTTTTAAAAAAAACTTTTTCACTAAAAACAAAATAGCAAGTACCAAGGCTGCATAAACAAATATAGTTTGCATAAGAAGTAATTTAGCTTAATACTGTAAAGGTAATAAATGATGCTACATAGGCAATCAATCCCATGCCAAAGAGTTGGATCATAGGCCATTTCCAGCTATTTGTTTCTCTTTTCACAATGGCCAACGTACTTACGCATTGCATCGCAAAGGCATAAAAAATTAGCAAAGACATCCCAACGGGCAGATTAAATAACTTTTCTCCTGTTTGTTCATTCACTTCTTCAGACATTCGCTGCTTTATGGTCGTGTTCTCTTCATCATCGCTTCCCACACTATAAATGGTCGCTAAGGTTCCAACAAATACTTCTCTGGCTGCAAAGGAAGCAATCAAAGCAATTCCGATTTTCCAGTCATAGCCTAATGGCTGAATGGCAGGCTCAATGGCTTTCCCCATGATACCAATATAAGATTGCTCTAATTTATACGATGCTAATGATTCCTGATATCCCTGATCATCAAGATGCGTACTCTCCGGAGCATTTGCAAATTCGGCTTCTGCATTGTCGAAAGCAGCAGGCCCGTTGGACGCCAGAAACCACAAAATTATTGAAATGGCTAAAATGATCTTTCCAGCTCCAAAAACAAAAGCCTTCGTTTTCTCAACAACTGTGTAAAAAACATTCTTGAGTGATGGTAATTTATAATCGGGCATCTCTATCAAGAAAAAGCTCCTGCTTTCAATTTTCAGTGTGTTATGTAATACATAACCGGAAAGAATCGCCATTAAAAAACCTAATAAATACAAGCCTAACAAGGTCAAACCCTGCAAGCTAAAAAAACCCAGCACTCTTTCTTCAGGAATGATCAAGGCGATTATTATGGCATATACCGGCAATCTTGCCGAACAAGTCACAAAGGGTACCACCATAATTGTAATGAGTCTTTCCTTCCATCCACTAATGTTTCTCGCGGCCATGACGGCAGGTATGGCACAGGCAGTTCCCGATATCAACGGCACAACACTTTTCCCACTCATACCGAATCGTTTCATAATTTTATCCATCAAAAAGACCACACGACTCATATATCCTGTTTCCTCCAACACCGATACAAACAAAAACAAAATTGCGATTTGAGGTATAAAAATGACAATACCTCCTATCCCGGGAATAATTCCTTCACTTATTAAGTCAGCCAAAACACCTTCAGGCAATACTTGCTTCACTTTCGTACTTAAATCCGCAAAAAATGCATCAATAAAATCCATCGGAACACTCGCCCAATCAAATATAGATTGAAAAATCACCATGAGAATTGCAGCAAATATCACATAACCGAACACTTTATGCGTTAAAACTTTATCCAGTTTACTCCGCAGATCTTTGGCTTTTGATCTATCAACAGCATAGGTTTTTTTAAGGATGCTGTTAATTTGCTGATAACGGAAAATGGTCTCCTTATGCTGGTATTTTTTTAACTTCTCTTTGTCCTGCTTATAAGCCACTATCAGCTCTCTATCCTTGTCATTTAGTTTCTCAAAATGATTCAATTGAGTGATCGATAGCCAGGTTTTGTACAGAGACATTTGAGGGAAATCCGAAGCCATTTCCTCAAAATATTCCTTATCTATTCTTGCAGAAATCTTAGCAAGTGGCTCTGTATTTAATTGTTGAAAATCGAGAATAACCTTTTTTAAGTCATCAATTCCCAAATTTTTTCGTGCACTGATCAAAATGACCTCACTTTTCAGCTCTTTCTTTAACTCCTCCAGATCAATCGAAACACCCTTTCTGTCGAGCTGATCTGCCATATTTATGGCAAGAATTGTTGGTAGTTGTAAATCCTTAATCTGAGAATACAGAAGTAAGTTTCTTTTGATGTTCTCTACATCAGCAACCACCACAATAACATCAGGAAAATCTTCGTGATCTGTGTCCAGTAAAGTTTGCAAAACGATATTCTCATCAATAGAAGTTGGGTTAATACTGTAAGTACCCGGTAAATCGACGATGGAGGCATGTTTTTCGCTCGACAATTGTGCCCTGCCGACTTTTTTATCTACAGTAATCCCCGGGTAATTACCCACTTTTTGATTTAAGCCCGTCAAGGCATTAAACAAGGATGTTTTTCCCGTATTGGGGTTTCCCACCAAAGCTACTTTTATGGCACTATGTTCAGGCATGCTTTATGCTTTGGTAATAAGAATTTGTGAAGCAGTTTCGGTTCTAATAGCCAAATGACTACCATTCACACGTATGTATAAAGGATCCTTCAATGGTGCTTTTTGCAATAGCTCAACGCATTCACCCGGCAAACATCCCATTTCAAGAAGTGACAAGGGAATACTTTCAAGCGATATATCCTCAATGATTCCTTTTTCCCCGACCTTTAAACTTGCAATACTTGTAGTCAATTTTTATTTAGATTAATTATAAATACTATGCGAAATTACGCAAAAATATTTGTTTTAAACTGATAAATATCACGAAACAATAAATATACTTTATTGAAAAAGTAGCGATCTAATCTTCCAATTTCAAAATTTCAATATCCTTTTTTATCCGTTCTAATTCGCTAGCATCCGTACCGTCATAAAAACCGCGTATCTGCTTTTCCTTATCAATTAAAACAAACTGTTCCGTATGAATAAAATCCTGTTCGCCACCATCGCCCTCATCGAGAACAGCAAAATACGATTTACGTGCCAGTTCATAAATATGTCTTTTATCACCCGTTGTGATCTCCCATTTACCATCAATAGCCTGGTTCTTATCAGCATATGCTTTCAGAACTGAAACACTGTCGATCACAGGCGTCACAGAATGCGACAAAAACTTTAAATCGGGGTCATTCTTATAAAATTCCTGCAATTCACCCATATTTATAGCCATGATCGGGCATATGGTCTGACAGCGTGTAAAAAAGAAATCGGCTATGTAAATCTTCCCTTCAAAATTAGTGGAATGGATGCTGTCACCATTCTGATTGATCAAATGAAATTCCCCGATACGGTGATCCCTGCTAATGTGCTTTACTGCGTCATCCACAAGTCTTGGATTTACATCCACCGGATTAAAAACGGGAAGTTGAGTTTTGGGTTTTACTAAAAAATACAGAATAGGAACGAAGATAAGTGTAAAGAACAATAAAAAAATCAAGGTCGACTTCGATTTTTTGAAAAATTGGATTAAATACATATTGTGTATCTTTGGCGTTCCTAAAAAATTGCTATTGGGCTTACAAAAATAAACTTTATGAGGTATTTATTACGTTGTATTCTTCTATTATTTTCAGTTTCTGCGACCTCCCAGGTTACAGAGGCATTTGATTTGGAATACCTCAAAGAAATAGCGGCTTCAGAAGAACGGAATTCCTTTCATAAAGTAGCTTTTAAAGCCAATCCAAATACAGTAAATTATGATGTCAGCTATCACAGGTTGTTTTGGGAAGTGGATCCAACGAAAGCACAAATAAAAGGAGAAGTAACCACTCATTTCACGGCCTTGGAAAATTTAAATAAGGTGGTGTTTGACCTCGCAGGAAACATGCAGGTTTCAGCCATAAAACAGCGAGGCATTTCTCTGAATTTTTCCCAAAATGACCAGGATGAATTAATTATTGACCTTACAAACACACAAAACAAGAACACCCTTGATTCACTTACTATAGTTTATGCAGGAAATCCTGTGAGCTCCGGCTTTGGTTCGTTTGAAATAAATACGCATGGAGCCAGTAATACGCCTGTGCTATGGACCTTGTCAGAACCTTATGGAGCCAAAGGCTGGTGGCCATGTAAACAAGATCTAATTGATAAAATTGACTCCATTGATGTTTTTATTAAACATCCCTCTCAATATAAAGCAGCTTCCAACGGTCTTTTACTCTCAGAAGAAACTCAAGGCTCAGACATGGTAACACACTGGCGTCACAAATATCCGATTCCCGCCTACCTTATTGCCATTGCAGTAACCAATTATTCAGTCTATAAAGAAAATGCGCCTGAATTGCCTTTTGATATTGTTAATTATGTATATCCTGAAGGGTTAAATACAGCCAAAAACAGCACTCGAATTACTCCAAGAATCATGAACCTTTTCAACGAACTCTTCGAAATGTATCCTTTTGCGAATGAAAAATACGGTCATGCACAATTTGGATGGGGAGGTGGCATGGAGCATACCACCATGACCTTTATGGGAGGGTGGAGCCGTGGTTTAATTGCACATGAATTGGCACATCAGTGGTTTGGGAACAAAATCACCTGCGGGAGCTGGGAAGACATATGGCTGAACGAAGGTTTTGCTACCTATTTAGATGGCCTGGTATATGAAAATTTTGACGGAGAAGAAATCTTTTCTCAATGGAGAAGAGCGGTTGTCAGCAGCGTTACTTCCAATCCGTCCGGATCTACTTTTGTGACAGACACCACATCGGTTTCAAGGATATTTAGTAGCAGGCTCTCCTATAGAAAAGGAGCTATGATACTGCACATGTTGCGTTATAAAATCGGAGATGACGATTTCTTTCAAGGAGTAAAAAATTATCTGGCAGATCCATCCCTTGCATTTGCCTATGCCCGAACCGAAGATTTTCAAAAACATTTGGAAGCAACCAGTAAAACAGATCTGACAGAGTTTTTTAACGATTGGTTTTATGGAGAAGGATATCCCGAGTACGATCTGGTTTGGAGTCAAAATGATTCAGACAAAATCATTCACTTTCAAGTGAGTCAAGACCAGTCCCATCCCAGTGTATCATTTTTCGAAATGCCCTTACCCATTACGGTGAATGGACCTTTTGGAGAATCTGAAAAAATACGATTAGAGGTTTCTGAAAATGAACAACTATTTAGCATGCAGCTTGATTTTAAAGTTGTAAGTGTTCAGATTGATCCTGAAACACAATTAATATCCAAAAATAACAGGGCCGTTTTAGGCCTGGATACCGAAAGTCTTCAAAGCATTGTTTCTATTTTCCCAAACCCTGTGAGTGATCAGTTGAATATTTCCACGCAAAACATCCTTACCATTAAAAAGATTACGATTTATAATGTACTTGGCGAAAAAATGATGGAAATAACAGCACCTGGAAATCAAATTAATCTTGAAAAACTCGATTTTGGAGCTCATTTAGTTGTTATTGACACCGATCAAGGCAGACTTCACAAGACTATTTTAAAAAAATAATCGTTTTAACAACTATTTTCAGAAAAGTCATTTCTTATTACAGTGCATAAAGTGTACATTTGTCGTCCTTTAAATTTTGAAATTTATCAATGGAAACATATATAAAAATTACACAATTCTTACTGAGTTTATCTTTGCTTATCGTATTGCACGAACTTGGTCACTTCATTCCGGCTAAATTGTTCAAGACCCGGGTTGAAAAATTTTATCTCTTTTTTGATTATAAGTTTTCTTTGTTTAAGAAAAAAATTGGGGATACCGTTTATGGAATTGGATGGATTCCATTAGGTGGATATGTGAAAATATCCGGTATGATTGATGAAAGCATGGACAAAGAGCAAATGGCTCAACCTCCGCAGCCGTGGGAATTCCGTTCAAAACCGGCTTGGCAAAGATTAATCATTATGTTGGGTGGAGTTACCGTGAATTTTATTCTTGGAATCTTCATTTATATCATGATGTTTGCCGCCTGGGGAGATGACTATGTTGCACCTCAAGATGTGAAACAAGGTTTTTATGTGGTGGATTTATTCAAAGAACTTGGCTTTGAAGATGGTGATAAAATTGATAAGGTGAATGGTGAAGCTCCTGTGAACGTATTAGATGTAAATAAACAGTTGTTTTTAAGGGACGTTCAGAATATTGAGGTTACACATAGCAATGGAAATTCAGAATCCATTGACCTTCCTGAAGATATTGGCCTGCAAATGTGGCAAAGTGGCAACATGGATCCTTTTACACCGCGAATTCTTGCAGTACTGGACAGTGTTCTTCCAGAAACTCCTGCCTACGAAGCAGGGTTAACTGAAGGAGATATCATTATTGCCGCCAATGATACGGAGATTACCTATTGGAATGAATTCACATCTATTATAAAGAACAATCCAAGTGGTCAACCAATCAAGGTAACAATTAACAGAAACGGAAATGAAGAGTCTTTTTCAATTACGCCAGGTGAAGATCAAAAACTTGGTGTTTATCCAAGAGCCTATACAGAAGACACCATTAAAATAAGTCATAAAGATTATACATTCTCAGAAAGTATAGTACCTGGTTTTTCTAAAGCCTACTGGACATTAAAAGACTATATGGGTCAGTTCAAATACGTGTTTACTAAAAAAGGTGCTACTCAATTAGGTGGTTTTATTACCATTGGTAGTATTTTTCCAGCTAAATGGGATTGGGAAAGGTTTTGGAGTATTACTGCACTACTGTCCATTATGCTTGGGTTTATGAATTTACTGCCTATCCCGGCTTTGGACGGAGGCCATGTGGTTTTTACACTTTTCGAAATTATCAGTGGTAGAAAACCAAGTGATAAATTTTTGGAATATGCACAGGTAACGGGTTTTATTATTCTCATCTCTTTATTATTGTTTGCCAACGGAAACGATATTTACAAGTGGCTTACCGGGCAATTTTAATGGTAATCGGTTGATTTTATTATTGTTTAGACAAGATTTTGTAAGTAGTTGGTGAATTCAACGACTACCTTCAAAAGGCTTGAAATGAAGATACTTTTAGGAGCATGTTTAATAGTGTTTACATTGTTTTCCTGCAGTGGTGATTCTGTAGAAATTAATGAAACAACTAGTTCAATCGATCCTGTGAACCAAGAGTTCAAATGGACCATTCCTGAGGGGCTGATAAATGGCTCCGATAGTCCATTCCCATTGGCCAAAGACCCGAACTTAACAGAAGCTCGAAACATTGATTTTTTAGCGGATGAATCACTGGTTGCTGCGATCAGCATAGATGGTGTTGTGAAAATTTACCCTTACGTATATTTAAACAATTTTGAATCTGTGAATGATGAGATCAATGACACTTCTTTTGCGCTCACCTATTGCCCACTCACCCAAAGTGCCTTATTGATTGACAGGAAACACAAAAACCAGAATTTTGTTTTAAGAGCTTCAGGCTATTTGATCTATGATAATGTGGTTCTCATTGACCAAAGCAGTGAGACCTATTGGTCACAGATGCTCGGTCAATGTATCAAGGGTTCTTTTGCAGGAGATTTAAGCAGCACCTTTAATTTTGTCGAAATAACCTGGGGGACCGTCAGGAAAAACTTTCCTGATGCGCTTGTTTTTACCAATTCAAGTGTAAGTACTTCGAATGTGAACCAAACAACTTCGAATAAAACCGATGTCAAAGTAGGTGATCTGGTATATGGTATTATTGAAGCTTCTCAGGGTCAACAACCTTTTGGAAGCAGTGATGGTAAATCAGCCAAAGTTCATATCTATCATTACGATGACTTTGGATCTCAAACCACTCTTAAATCAACTTTTGTTTCGAGTAAAAGAACCGTGGTTGTTGGTAATAAAAACGATCATTATATAACGTCATATATCAATGATTCCAATGCCGCATTTGAAGCTGTACAGAATCGCTTTCCTATTGTCATGAAAGACAGTGACAATAATGAATGGGATGTATTTGGAGTGGCCGTTAGCGGACCAAGAAAAGGAGAACAATTACAATCTCATACGGCATTCTTTGCCTTGTTCTGGGCCTGGGAAAATTTTTACGATAATTTTTCCTTTGATCAGTAAGGATGGGTTCTGTAAGAAGTAACATATATGTAAGCCTGTTACTGTTTTTATACGGTACCTATTTTGTTAGTGCACAAAAATCTATTCCGACATTGAGTCTAAGCAATATGGATGGTATTGAAATCAATATCAACGAGCTTAGCAAGGAAAAAGTAATCATCATGAATTTTTGGGCCACCTGGTGTGAACCTTGTATTAAAGAGCTTACTGCCTTGAATGAAAATGTATCCCTCATCGAGGATGAACTCAATGCTTCATTAGTGTCAGTTTCCATAGATGATTCTCGAACCATGTCAAGAATAAAACCAATGATGCATGGTAATTCCTGGAAGTTCGACGTTGTTACCGACAGCAATCAGGATATTAAAAGAATGTTTAACATTATAGATATTCCACATACCTTATTGATATACCAGAACAAAATTGTCTATGAAAGCACTGGTTATCTGATCGGGGACGAGCAGGTCCTCTTTGAAAAAATAAAGGCCTTAAATAACAAATAGATGCCTTTAAAATCCTTCATTGTATTTATTATTATCATCTCATCTCATGAGCTATGCGCACAGTTTATAGACAATTTTAGTGGTAGTTTGGAAAGTCAGTCGACTCTTTATACAGATGATGACAAAATAGTCAATCCTGGCAGTGCTAACTTCAGATCAAATAATTACCTGCGCTTTAATTATTTCAGAAATAGTTTTAAGGCTTCCATTCAATTTGAATCATATGTTGAAGAGGCTCTTTTGGGATATTCACCCGATCTGGATCAGAAGTTCGGATTCTCCATGGCATCAGTGGGATATTCCACAAAAAAGTTTCAGATTGAGGCAGGTTACCTCTTTGATCAAATGAGCAGTGGCTTGAGTTATCGCTCCTGGGAGGATAGGCAATTAGGTCTGAATAATGCGCTGGTTGGAAGCAATATTCAGTTTAGCCCAACTAAAAAACTCCTGTTCAAAGCTTTTATTGGGAAACAGAAAAATGCATTTGATCTGTCTCAGGGAACCCTCATGGGGTTCAATTCCGCATTTAAGCTTGGGGCTCATGTAGATATCGACCTGGGAATAATAAGTCGTTATGAAGCCTTTGAATCTGACAATCCCGAATTTTCGGAATTTACCAATTTATTCTCTTCAAAAATTGCCTATCATAAGGGCAGTTTTTACACAAATATGGAAGCTATTTATAAAGGTGACGATGCCTTGGTTGAATTCGGAAATGTAATTGACAGCAGGCTTTTTACCGGAAACGCGCTTCTCTTCAACCTAGGATTTTTTAAATCAGGTTTTGGTTTCGATATCACCTTTAGAAGATTAGAAAATATGGCTTTTTACACCGATCGTGAAGCCTATGCCAATATTTATAATCAACTGATTGTAAATTATATACCAGCCCTCACCAAACAACACAATGTAGGACTGTCAAATATCTATGTGTATCAGGCCCAGCCTCAACTTAGTTTTATTGCCGGAGGAAAAGCTGGTGAAATAGGACATCAGATTGATCTGTATTACAAGTTTTCCAAGGAGAATTCCCTGGCTCAAAAATTTGGCACCGTTCTGGCTTTTAATTATGCTTCCTGGTTTGGATTAAATGCAGATTTTGATCTGGAAAACAGATCTTATTCAGCAGCATTTTTCGAATACGGTGAAGAATACTATACTGATATAAATTTTGAACTAAGAAACCAATGGTCTGACCAGTGGAGAAGCTCCGTATATTGGATACATCAATTCTATAACCGGCAGGCTATTGAGGCCTCAACAGGAACTGTAACCACCAATATTGCTGCTGTGGATGGATATTATACCATTAACCAGAAACACGAACTGCGATTTCAGATCGAACACCTTTGGACACAGGATGATAAAAAAAACTGGGCAGGCGGACTTGTAGAATATAATTTCCTTCGCAAATTTTCTATTTATATCAATGACCAATATAACTATGGGAATGATAATGATATTGAAAGAATTCATTACTATAATTTTGGCGGTACCTATCGCCATAAAAAAACCAAGTTTACCATTAACTATGGTCGACAAAGAGGTGGTCTGATATGTGTTGGTGGGGTTTGCAGGTTTGTACCGAAATCAAATGGCCTCAGCATCGGTATGAACCTTTTTATATAAAAAAAACCCATGCAATGCATGGGTTCCTTGTCATATTTTTTCATTCAAGCTTAATCTACCAGAATGATTATTTTATTATCATTCATTTCGATCGTTCCGCTATTGATGTCTAAAACTTTTGTGCTGTTTTCAGCATTTGAAAACTTACTTTCAAAGGCTTCATCAATAGTAAAATTACCTCGAATTCTCACTTTTCCTTCTTTTAGCAATGATACGATCGGAGCGTGATTATTCAGTATTTGAAATTCCCCAACTACGCCGGGTACAATTACTGATTCAACATCGCCCTGAAAAATACTTGCCTCAGGTGTTACAATTTCTAAAAACATGCTTTATGATTTTAAGCTTCAGTCAACATTTTTTCTCCTGCTTCAATCGCTTCTTCAATAGTTCCTCTCAGGTTGAATGCTGCTTCAGGATATTTATCTAATTCTCCATCCATAATCATGTTGAAACCTTTGATGGTGTCTTTAATATCAACCAATGAACCTGGGATACCTGTAAACTGCTCAGCTACGTGGAAAGGTTGAGATAAGAAACGTTGTACACGACGTGCTCTGTGTACAATTAATTTATCTTCTTCACTCAATTCTTCCATACCTAGAATTGCAATAATATCTTGAAGTTCTTTATACTTTTGAAGCGTTTCTTTTACTCTTTGAGCTGTGTCATAATGCTCATCACCTAAAATCTCTCTACTTAGAATTCTAGAGGTTGAATCTAATGGATCCACCGCCGGGTAAATACCTAATTCCGAAATCTTACGAGATAATACTGTTGTTGCATCCAAGTGAGCAAAAGTTGTTGCCGGTGCCGGATCCGTTAAATCATCCGCAGGTACATATACTGCCTGTACAGATGTAATTGATCCATTTTTAGTAGATGTAATTCTTTCCTGCATCGCACCCATCTCTGTTGCCAATGTTGGTTGATAACCTACCGCTGATGGCATACGACCTAATAAGGCCGATACCTCAGAACCTGCTTGGGTAAATCTAAAGATATTGTCAATAAAGAATAAGATATCTTTACCTTGACCGTCTCCTGCTCCATCTCTAAAATACTCTGCAATTGTCAAACCTGATAAGGCAACACGCGCACGTGCTCCCGGAGGCTCATTCATTTGTCCGAATACGAAGGTAAGTTTTGATTCTTTCAAGGCTGGCATATCCACTTTGTCAAGATCCCATCCGCCTTCTTCCATAGACTTTTCAAATTCATCACCATACTTGATAATACCAGACTCTAACATCTCTCTCAACAAGTCATTTCCTTCACGAGTTCTTTCACCTACTCCTGCAAATACAGATAAACCACCATGACCTTTGGCGATATTGTTAATCAATTCCTGAATAAGAACTGTTTTACCTACTCCAGCTCCACCAAATAATCCAATTTTACCACCTTTAGAATAAGGCTCAATCAAGTCAATTACTTTAATTCCTGTAAACAAAACTTCAGTAGAAGTAGATAACTCTTCAAACTTAGGTGCTGCTCTGTGAATTGGCAAACCATTGTCACCATCTTTTGGTAAGGCTTTCAAACCGTCAATAGGATCTCCGTTTACATTGAACAATCTTCCATAAATATCGTCTCCAACAGGAACCTTGATCGGGTTTCCTTCTGAAAGAACTTCAACTCCTCTGCTCAAACCATCAACAGAATCCATAGCGATACATCTCACTGTGTCTTCTCCAATGTGTTGTTCCACCTCAAGAATCAAAATAGAACCATCCTCTCTTTTTATTTCCAATGAGTCATAAATTCTTGGAAGTTGACTCTCTGATGAAAATTCAACATCAACTACCGCCCCTAAAATTTGAGAAACTTTACCTGTGATCTTTGCCATTCTTATAAAATATTTATTATTCTTTATGTCTTCTGATATTCATCAGAAACAATTTTATTGCATTTTTGTTTTGCGGTGCAAAGATATGTTTTTAATACAAAAATTAAACTTTTTTTTTATTATTTTTTTAGGGTCAGAATATACTCAGCCACAGCCACTTTAGCCTCCTCCGCAAGGTAATCCTGAGGGGGCATTTCCGGGTAGTCCTCTCTGAGGTTTTTAGGATGATTGATATAATCAACAATACCTTGAGGATTGTCTTTGTAAATCATTTGTATCACATTGGTAGGGACACCAATAAGTCTGATATCAAAGGCATGGCAACCAGAACAAATTCCATAATAAATCATTTCCCCTAAATCTTCCTTGCTGATATCTCTCGGTGCCGCAGGTTTGTCAAGTAATAAGGTCTTAATTTCTTTTGTATCACTGATTTCCGGTTCCCCAAAACTTCCGAGCCCCCAGGTTCTGTATCGTTCCACATCTCTGATCGTACTCCCTTCACCACCACCAATCGCCAAAATATCGGGCCCTGTTGTCGAAAGGCTGGTCATCATCAACGCTTTTAACTCTCCAACAGGATTATTACCATTATCGATCATAAAATTGTCCAGTATGGTTATTCTGTCCGGGTTGGGATCAGAATCAGGATCATTTGATGCCTCAGCACCCCCATTGGCAAAATCCGTGATGATGATTCCTGCATTGTCATTGCCCGAAATAATATTTTTCTCAATAATCACATCATCCGCTGCCATTACCAATATTCCCGTTCCAGGAGGAATTCCAGAAACTATTGAGCCCGGTGCTCCAAAATTCTCATGGTTATTTTTAGTGACAAAATTATTTCTGATAATCACATCAAAAGTAGTTTTTATCGGAAGTCCTGGGGTGATAAAGGCCAATATGCCGCCCGTATTATCATAAGCCAGATTATTCTCTACCAGACAATGTCTGGAATTTTCAATTTCAATCCCTGCGACATTTCCGAACACCTCATTATTCAACACATCAATATTGTCACACATACCCACATAAATAGCAGCATCCTCAATACCTGAAAGCACATTGTGCTCAATCAAACCATTCTTACCAAACTGAGGAAAAATTCCATAGACACCCGCATCGATTATCCAGTTATTTCTTAGAACAAAATTATTCCCGGCCTGTCCCATAATGCCGTTACCTTTATAATTGATTATTTTAAAATTTTCAATTTGAATTCCATTACCAGAATACAAAAAAGCATCATTCAATTCTTTTTCTCCATCTAATACCGGCCATTCACCATCTTTTATAATACCCTGAAAACTGATATCATCCTTATCTACATACACTGTTTCTTTATAAACTCCAGGAAAAACCTGAATCAAATCACCCGGCTGGGCTTTTTTTACAGCATCCATAATTAAATCTCCTTCTTTCACCTCATGGATAGTTCCGGTAAAATTTCTTTGTAATGAAGCTTCTCCTGCATTCTCAGTACTCTTATAAAGACTATTCGGGCTAGGCATTACTGTTTTGTTCGACGAACCAAGGGCAAATTTCCCAATCAGGACACCCAGTGCCAATATGAATAGAACAAGAATCATTTTTTTGAACATATCTACTATTTTTAATTTTATGAACTTATGTCTTTTTGCAGATGGAGGTTTGAAGGAACAGTCTCTGGAATTTTTGGGGTAAACGATTCATCAGTCAATGTCTTTAAAAAATCGACCAATAAATCGAGCTCAGCCGATGTCAACTCAGGTTCCCAAATGTGCCAGTGAAGATATAATTTTTCACCTTCCCGCACGGCATGTCCCCTCCCTTTGGTATAAAATTCAACTGTCTCCCTTAAACTTTCAAACCTGCCTGAATGCATATAGGGTGCCGTTTTTTCAATGTTACGTAAACTAGGAACTTTGAAACCCCCCTTTCTACTTGGATCATTAAAAGTTTTTTCAGCCCCGATATCTCTTGGTTTTCCTGTTGGTTCTGGTGTTCCAATCACGGCAATTTGCTGATTGGTAAATAATGGAGGTGTGTGACATTCAGCGCATCGGGCAACAAAGGATCTGAAAATATTAAGACCTTTTATTTCTCTTTCATTCAAGGCATTTGCATAGCCATGTGCATAACGATCGTATTTCGAATTTAATGAAATTAACGAAGTTTGAAAAGCAGCCAAAGCCGTATAGATCTCGTGCAACTGTATACTGTCATTTACTTCCTTTTCAGGAAAGGCCTCTGTAAACAAACGTCTGTACATAGGTATTTCGTTCATACTGACTTTTAAATTTTCGGGATTGTTTCCCATCTCTTCTGATGAAAAAAGCGGACCCGTCATTTGTTCTTCCAATGATGTGGCACGTGCATCCCAAAAAAATCGATTTAAATAAGCAACATTCCATAAACTCGGAGAAGAACGACTCAGCTGCGCACCATGAATTCCGGAAGAAACAGGTTTTCCATCACTGAAACCCTGATCAGGATCATGGCAACTTGCACATGAAACTGAACCGTCTGCAGACAAAACCGGATCGAAAAACAAATACCTTCCTAAATCAATTTGCTGAGGACTAAACCCATCTCGTACTGCCGGCAATGCAGATTTCAATCCTCCTACACCCACATCCTGCAGAGACTCATATTGCTGGTACAAATTCTTGGCAATACATTGATTTTTTTCGTTTAGTAAGAATCCCGGCGGGCAGGTTTTGCATAATTCTATTTGGCCACCACTCAAGGCCACATACTGATCCTGATTCTCCCATTTGTTGCTATTCATGCAGGAAGGCAATACCAAAAGCATCATAATGGCTGCAGACACCAACATCAGCGCGTTCCTTTTGAAAAAAATAGAATTCAGAATCTTGATCATATTGTTTATATACAAAAAGATCCGTCATTGACGGATCTTAATCTTTATTTTAACATCCATATTTATGGAAGTGCTGCAGAATATATTTGAGGATAATCACCTATGTCGTTCAACATTCCAGCTTCTTCAAAATTTGATTCATACGTCGCATCAATTACCTTCATCATTTCATTGCCGACAATTGCATTTCCTCTTGCAGTCAAATGCAATCCATCCAAAGAGAACAAGCCACCAAAGATAAACTCTGTGGTGATATTAAAGCCATCACTGGAGTAACCTGATTCATGAATTTGGTTAATCAAAGCAAATGCATCAAAAGCTGCTAATCCAGCATTTGTGGTAAGTTGAGCTATCGTAGCATTAAAAGCAGCCGTTGCATCACTAATTTCCATTTGTTCTGTTGGAATCAATACATATGTATCTGCCAATGGATATGTCAAACCATTTACAGACAACTGACCTGCCGTGGCTGCTGGGACTCCCATATCAACCAATTGTTGGAAATATTCTGTATTAATCTCCGCAATAGCAGTTTGACTTGTTAAAGTCAATATGTCATTTTCATTGGCTTGTCTGGATTGGGCATATTGCTGTGACAACAAGCCTGCTGTTAAGGGGTTTAATCCACCAGCAATCAATACGGCATTTAGTTGTGCTGAAATATTCGCTAAGGATTCATCAAAAATAACCACTGGGCTGGCTTCAGTCTCTGAGAAGACAACGGATCTTTCTGGCACTCCTAAAAATGCAAATGCCTGATTCAATTGCGCATAAGCCGCATTTAGAGTCGGAATTTGTTCAGCATATTCAGGATTTGATGGATCTAAGGGCGCATAAGGCACCGCTGTAAAATAAGCTCCTGTCAAAATATTTGGAATATTTCCTACGACTCCTTTGGCGCCGCCAGAGGTCAAGGTAGAAATTAAAGCCGCCATTGAACCATCAAATAATGCTTTATCTGTAATGTCATTTGAACCATCTCCACCAGACTGTCCATATCCTAAAACATCATTGGCTCCAATCCAAAGACTGAAAAAAGTAGGATTTTGGGCCATCGCATCTCCTAATACAGTCGCCGAAGAAGATGAGGCCATTCTTGCATAGTAAGGATTCGCCAGCTGTAAAGGCACATTTGCTAAATCACCAAAACCAGGAGCTAACAAATGATAACTTCTCGCACCAGGCACACCCATATTTTTAAAGGGTCCTGTAATCACATTAGTTACTTCAGTAGTAGGATCTTTTGGTAACGGAGCTAAAGATACAAGATCAGTTACCAATCTGGCAGATTGAATTTGAACACCTCCATATAACAATCCACCAGTATTGTCGTTCATCAATGGTTGCACAAATTCACCTCCTCCTGCATACATCATTTTTTCAGCAATCAAATTTGGGTACGAATTGTTTTGACTCTCAATAAACAAGGCTCCATCAGAAAATCCAGCAGTCAAAGAATTACCAAGGGCCACATAATTTGTAAAATCGGCTTCACCGGAAACCAATTCTACTGGAGGTTCTATCTCACGGTCATACTTACCTTGTTCACATGATGAAAGAGCAACAATCATCAAAAGAACCCATATATATTTTATTCTAAACATTTTTTTCTTTTTAAATTTTATTATTGATTGAATACCCATGAAACAAAGAATTGTGATCCTATATATGGCGAACCAGGTGCACTTTGGTATTCCTTTCCTCCCAGGTTAGATCCTCCAATTTTAAACAGAGAATTCATCTTAGGTACAAAATAATTAATCTGTGCATCTCCCACAGTACGTTGTGGAATTACAGCATTGGCGATTGTAGATTGCCAAAAATATTCATCACTCCATCTAATATTGATATTAAAACCAAGGTTCTTAGCTAAATTTTGACTTCCCAAAGAGAACTTTACCTTATGTTCAGGAGTATTAAACCCAGCTGCAAAATCAGGATCAGATTCCTGATCAAAATCAAATTTGGCCAAGGTATAACTTAAGCCAAGGTCCAATTTTTTAAATATTTTCGTATTCAATCCCATGCTTCCTCCATAAGATGAAATGTCCGCCTTTGAATTAGTGTAGGTTTGAAAACCTGTAACGTTGCCACTAATCAAATCCGCAATACCTGAAGCATCGGCCGTGGTTCCGTCATTCGGTGTAACTACAAACGTATTGCTAATAAAGTCATCATATTTGCTGTAATATCCATTGACATCTATATACAATTTTCCAAAAATTCCACGGTAACCCAAATCAAATGATTGTATTTTCTCTGGCTGAACCAACCCAGTTTGAATCGGTACCAGAAGTGCAGGGTTCCCAGTGGCTTGAAATTCCTGAACTGAAGATAAAGTATAGGAATCACTGTACACCTTTCTACCTGTAAGATCTGTACTAGGCAAATCTCTGTCCAAGTTGTCTGGAGAAGATCCCACCAAAATTCCCTGACCGGAATCAAGACCTATAAATAAATCCTGGGTAGTAGGGTATCTGAATCCAGTTTGGTATGAAGTTCTTAAATTGTGATTTCTGGCCTCATCTACAGCATAGGTAATTGATGCTCTTGGCGAAAAATTACCATCGTAAAATTCATTCTTGTCATATCGAATAGAAGCCTGAAGCTTTAATCTATCATCCATTAATTTTTTAATGGCCTGTACATAAGCTCCGTATTCACTGTAATTAATAGGACCATCATAATCAGTAAATATGGTTCCTTCAGAATTTAAAGAATAACGTCTATAGGAACCTCCAACCTGCAAATCCCATTTATCATCTAACAATCTGGCGAAATTATAATTCCCTTCACCTACGATCATAGAAGTTTTGTCAATGAACTTAGATCCTGTGGAAAGGTCTCCATCCGAAGTAATTTCATCAAAAAGTTCGTTAAACAAATCAGACCCAGGTCTTGGCGTAGTGGTTTCATCTGAATCGGCCAAGGCCCTTCCAGCTGCATGTGCCTGATCGTTATTAGCACCTCCTAATATGGCTTGCAAATATCCACCTGTGTAGGCACCAAACCATTCTTGAGCCTTGTATTTAGCTATATTAATTCCTGTAAAACGCATATCATATGAATCTCCTGCATCCTCAGTAGTCATATATGCCCTCACAAAAAAGTCGTTATTCCTAACCTCAATTTTATGGTTTTGTAATAAGAAATTCTTTATGTTATATCTGTTTGTTCCCTGATAAATCGTCGATCCATATCCTCCTCTGGTGTTTAATGAAATCTCTAAATCATCCGCATTTGGTCTAAAAACAGCCGTAATATCATATTTCAAACTCTCAGCATTATAATCTGTAAAAGCTTGTTCTAAATATCCGGTTCTTGCTACATTAACAGCAGGTATTAAATTGCTGGACCCATCTGGTATTAATCCACCTGCTTCTAACAATTGAGCAAATTCATTAAAGTTTAAACCCAGGGCTCCTAAACTAACCTCATCTCCATAAATATTGATTCCATCATGTGTTGGACTTGATCTGTATGGAAGAATTTCATCAGGTTCGCCAACAGCAGTAAAATCATTCGAATATTCAGAGGTATCATTTGCATACCAGTCTGTACCTTTTAAATACGTAAGTGACCCTTTAATAGCAAATTTCTCACTAAACGCATGCGCATATCGGACACCAATATCATAAAATACATGATCCCCGGCCGCTTTCTGAATGGTCAAACCGGTTTTTGCATAAGCACTAACTCCCTGATCATCAAATGGGCTTCGGGTTGACATAAACATGATCCCGTTAAATGCATTTGCTCCATACAAGGCCGAAGCAGCACCTGGAATAATTTCAACACTTTGTAAATCCAGCTGGCTCACCCCTGCGAGGTTTCCAAGCACGAAATTCAGGGCTGGAGAAGCCGTATCCATTCCGTCTACCAACTGCACAAATCGAGTATTCGAAAAAGTTGCGAATCCACGTGTGTTTATCGAATTAAACGTTAAACTTCCTCTGTTTAAATCTATCCCCTTCAAATTCTCCATACTATCATAGTAATTCGAAGAAGTTGAAGTTTTCAAATCCTTGATACCAATTCTTTCAATTGTTACCGGAGATTCCCTGATACTTTCAGGAGTTCTGGAGGCAGATACAACCACCTCATCTAAAGAAGTTGCATTTTCGACCAATACTATTTGTAATTCTGTGTCTGTTGAAGTAACCTCTACAATTTGGCTCTGGTATCCGACGAAAGTAAATTCAATACTAAAGGGAACCTCATCACTAACTGTTAATGAGAAATTACCGTCAAAATCAGTTGAAGCACCTAAAGACTTGCCTACTACCTTGACATTGACGCCAGGAATCGGCTCTTGATTGTTTGAGTCAGTAACACTTCCCGAAATAGAAGTCTGTCCAAACATTATCGACCCGCAAAACAGCGCGAGTACGGCTAAAATCTTGTTCATATAAAAAATAATTTGTGTAAGTTAAGAAAGCAGCAAAGTACAATAATTTTCGAATTTCACTAAATTTTTAACAAAAAATAATAAAAAAACAAAAATTGTATAGGAAAAATATGAATTGTGGTTATTTAATTCTAATTTTATGAGAAGACATTTTATTCCCTCTTTTCACACTCAACATATAAATTCCACCACTAACACCTTGAATATCTAAAGTCTCTTCAAAATTGGTTGAAGGATTTTTGAAAGTTCTCTGTTTTACCTTTCTACCTAACAGATCGTAGATCATGACATCTACATCACTGCTTTCTTCAGATTTAAATTTAATGGTAAAAGCCCCATCCGATGGGTTTGGAAATACTTTAAACTCATCAAAAACATAATTATTCACACCTAAAATGGCTTCAGAACTGCATATTTCGATACTCCAGGCCTCTAAGTTCCCAAAATCATCAGCTGCACCGTCGATTACTTTTAAGATCCAGTTCCCCTGAGCATTTTCTCCACTAAATACCGACAAATCATCGACAGGCTTTTTTGTTCCGGAAATACCAGGGCTCCCAAAATTGCAAGACAATTCGTCTCCATTGTCGGAGAGTACAACTTGAATATCCTCTCGGGCATCACAAGCATTACTGATCAAATCAATGATTGTTCCTTCTGGACTTTCCAAAGAAATTGCCAGATCTCCCAAATAGGTATGATTAATTCCATTACTATCCGCTCCCCCATTATCCGGGTCATCTTTTTTTACCAAGTGCACCGTCAGGCTCTCAACACTGACATTTTCTGAAACGGTAATAATCGACGTAATTCCTTCTCTTGAGTTATCCGGAATAGCGATAGGAGTATCTCCTGCATCGTAAATATTACAGACTTCATTAAATTCACCAATAGAAAAAGAGGTCTTGTTTAAGGCAAAGAAATTATTACCAATGGCTTCTACCATAACATAACACTGTGATCCCTTCATATCCGGCACCGTAATAATCTGAGATCCATTATTCGGAATATTGGAAGCAAGCACTGTTGAAAACGTTTTGCCCCAATCCGTAGACAATAGAATATTCACTTGTGATACATTGATTCCATTTGCATCAGTACCAGCTACATCCCAGGTGATTGTTTCCTGGGTATTAGAGGTCCAGACCAAATCTTCTGTATTTTGAGAAGTCACAGCAAATGGCCCGGCATCTGAGGTCACTGTGATTTTCAAATCATCAGTTGACACTTGGCCTGCCTCAATATTATTATCCCTGACAGACAATACAAAATTGATTTCACGATCTACAAGAGGTGTCACCTCCCAGGTTGAAGAAATAACTCCGGTTACCAGAGTAGTTAATTTAGGCAGGTATCTTACAGGATCTAACGATGGTTTGTAGGATCGGTATAAAGCTCCAACAACTGACGTTCCAACCGGAGGAACCACGGTAATTTCATTGTCTACCTGTTCCCAGGAATAAGTAAGTTGATCGCCATCTGCATCACTACCTGAACCAATTAACCTGTAAGGTGTTCCTATTGGTACTAAAAGGTCTTCTCCGGCATCAGCAATGGGTGCATTGGCATTAAATATCAAATTTGATTCTACAGGGCAGTTATTACCGCTTCCAGAAGTAATATACGTTCTGATTTCCTCTATACTGATCACATGGAAATAAGGATCAACACTACTTTGTACATTTTGTGTCTCACACAATCCTGCATAGGCCATTAAGGACGATCCACTTCCCGTTTCCACTGCGGTTTCGTCATTTCTGTTATCTCCTGTACAATTTCCCTCGTCTCCATTAAATGAATGATTGGCTCCAAATTGATGTCCAATTTCATGGGCCACATAATCGTAATAAAAGTAATCCCCAATAGGAGAAGGCAGTCCCGTTGTTCCTCTTGCCTTAAAACCATTTACACAGACAACAGCCAAACTGGCCAATCCACCTCCACCAGTACTAAAAACATGGCCTATATCATAATTATCCGTTCCGATAACGTCATCACAATTTGATTGATTTTCATTTAATAATTCGCCCCCTACCAGATTCGTATAAGGATCGGTAAGCGGATCAAGATAAATTAAATCATCATTATTAGCCACCAACTGCATTGTTACGGCAAGGTCATTCTCATAAATGGCATTTACTTGTGTAAGTGCCGTTGTCATGGCAGACAAAACAACCGCCTTCTTCTCTTCATCAGTCTTATTTTCCGCGTCTTGCTCTTCAATGTGAAACTGAGAATACTCTCCAGTAGCTGCTAATGCCATCCTATAGGTCCTTAACTTCCCATCATCGGTTAACTTTAAAGCCTGTGTCGCCTTATAGACGGCCTGTTGATTTTTAGTCAAACATTCAAATTGATTTCCTCCATTCATTTGGTTGCGGTAGAACAACTTATAGGTCTTTTTATCCCTCGTTAAAGGTTCTATATACTGAACGTTTTGATCTACATCCCTTATAACCGCATTAAAACCAAATTCATTGACACTGAATCGAATACTTTTTGAACCATCCTTTTCAGAAATCCCCATATAGGATCGATTTCCAGGATACTTCCTGGATAATTCCGCATCCATTACCGGAGCTTCCTTTATCAGATAGGTCACCATTCTCCCCTTTCCGTCGGGGAAGCGCATTTTTTTATATGATTTGCCTACCGCAGTTTCTTTTTGAGGAGCTGTCTTTAATTCATTCTTTAAAGTTTCAAGATCTAACGCATAGGTTTTGTAATTCGAAATTGTAGCTTTTCCCTGCAAATCAGCCTTACTGATACCTGACTCCGTAATTCTTGACCATAGATTTCTTTGCTGGGAGAAAAGAAAATTGGTGAAGAGAATCAGAACTATAGTGCAAAATTTAACAGGATTCTTAATCATTACTGGAGCGAATTTTTTGAGGAAAATACAAAACTAAGAATTTTAACGGAGCTTTACTCCATTAATTTAGGCTTAACTTTTCAACAGAAATTTGCGACCCATTTTTTACTCGAAGCACATAGATACCTGCTGGTAAGCCTTCTAAGTCAATCGTTTCGTTAAAATTAGACCCAGAACCTCTGTACGCTTTATTAAAAACTTTTCTTCCCAACAAGTCGTGAACAGCTACCTCAACAGCGCCAATATCATCTGATGAAAAAGTAATTTGGAACTGACCTCCACTAGGGTTTGGAAACACCTTGAATTCACCGAGTACAATCGGATCTTTATCCAAAACTGCCTTGGAACTGCAAATTTCAAGACTCCAAGATTCCAAAACACCGTCATCTCCTTCGGCCAGATCGGCTACTATTAACTTCCAGGCACCTTGAGCATTCTCACCATAAAATTGAGATAAATTAGACAGTGCCTTCACCTTTCCGGATATACTCGGTGAAAATGAAGCACATATCAATGCCACCCCTTCATCATCAAAAGTTACATCTATATCCTCATCTTTATCGTTGCAAGGGCTTTTTAATAAATCGACGATTGTACCCTGAGGGCTCTCTAATTTCAATTGAAGATCTTTGACAAAACTGTGGTTCAATTTAATTGAAACAGACAAAGATTTTACAATTTGATCGGCCTCAATCTTGTTTAAAGAATTTACAAAATTGCGGGTTTCATAAACGATTTCTCTGGGAATATCAGCAGATTCATATAAATTGCAGAACGTATCAAAATCACCAATGGAAAAAAACTTTGAATTCACCGCAAAAAACACATTGTCCACCGCCTCAATCATAATCAGGCATTGATCAGCATTTAGCTGGGGGACTGTAATTTCCAGAAAACCACTATTGTCAACCCCAGATGCTATGACAGTAGGATAGGTTAAGCCGCCATCCGTTGACAACAAGACGTTGACTTTTGATACATTGATACCATTGGAATCGGTTCCTGCCACATCCCATTCAATCACTTCTTTGCTACCCGGAATCCAGGTTTTATTTGAACTGTTCTGTGAAAGGACCACAAATGGCCCGGCATTTCCTGATACTTTTAATTGAATATCATCAGAGGCCTGAAATCCTGCCTCTTCATGATTATCTCTTACGGTGAGGCGAAAATTCAGGTCTCTCTCAACTGCCGGCGTAACCTCCCAGGTGGAAACCATAAAATTATTTCTCAGGGTTTTTAATGATGGGAAATACCTTACAGAGTCAGGTTGAGGTGCGATGGATCGATAAAGTGCTCCTCTTACAGCTGTCTCAATCGGAGGTACCGCTGTTAGTCCTGCATCAATTTGTTCCCAGCAATAGGTTAATTTATCTCCATCTGCATCACTGGCCTCTCCCATTAATTTAAAAGCAGTACCTTTTGGTATCACTCGATTAACTCCGGCTTCAACCAATGGCACATGCCTATTGTTTTCTAATTCTGCACCCGATACGCAAAGAAATCCCGAATTTATAAAATCGTTGATTTCTTCGATGCTTTTCCCATGAAAATACAAATCACTGTTTGATTGCAAATTCTGTCCCCGGCAATAACCGGCATAGGCCATGAGGGTAGATCCACTTCCCGGTTCTACAGCGGTTTTTTCAACCAATTGACCTTGATCACCACAAGTTCCGGTATTTCCATTAAAGGTATGATTCGCTCCAAACTGATGGCCAAATTCATGACTCACCACATCATAGTAAAAAACATCATCCATAGGCTGATTCATGCCGCTGACTCCCTGCGCTTTAATACCCTCGATACAGGCAGACCTCAATACGGCCACAGGATTATTACTTGTAGAGAATACATGCCCTATGTCATAGTTTTTAGGGCCGATGATTTTATCGAGGGTGTTTTGATTCTGTAACAGCATCTCAACAGAATTACCATTGCTGTAAGGATCGTTCACCGGATCAAAAAATATAATACGATCGTTATTCTCTACTAATTCAAAACGCATGGCCAGCTCCTGTTCGTAGACCGCATTAATCTTGGTAACCACTTTGGTCAACTCCGCCATAATAATCGCACGTTGAATATCTTCATCACTTCCCGTGTAGCCAAATTCTCTGAGGTGATACTGTGAATAATTTCCATTCACCGCTAAGGCCAACCTAAAAGTCATCATTCCTTTCGATACATTCTGAATGCCTTTAGCGGTTAAAAAAACGTTTTTGTCAAGATCTTCTGACAAACAACTAACATCAGCCGAGCCTTTGACATCTTTTTTTGCATATACTTTATACTGCTGCTGCTCGGCATTGATAGGATCTAAAATAGAAACTCCTTCTGCCCCTTTTACCATCGCATGAAGTCCTAATTGATTTAAACTGAAAGAAATGCGCTCGTTCGAATGATCAATAGCAACTCCGGTATATGACCTGTTATTCGGAAATTTTTTCGCTAACTCCACATTCATCACCGGCAACTCCTTAATCCGAAATTGCTTCATCTTCCCTTCTGAATTGGGAAATGAAAGGATTAGATTTGATTCATGGAGATTCGAACTCTTTTCAGGCGCTGACTTTAAACTATTTCTAATCTCATTTACATCAAGATGAAAAGATTTATATTTTTCAGGTTGTATCTTCCTTTGAAACTTTGAAATACCTATTTTTGCATCATCGATTTGCGTCCATATCTCAGTCTGTTGTGCACTGAGCAATGGTGCAATAAAGAGCATGCAACACAATAGAAAACCAAGGTTTCTTTTTCTCATGAAAAGTTTTTTGATGGAATAGGCAAAATTATGAACTTTTTTATTAGCATGTGAAATTTTAATTTTGTTGGTCACACAAGTACAAAATGAAGTATTTTTTTGGAATTATATTTATTTTAATCACCTCTTGCTCAGGCACTAAAAGACCATCAAGCCATGGCGACGATGCTTTACCTCCGCCTCACATCAATTGCCCTGAAGACGGAAATTGTTCTTTTGAGGTCTTTAAAGAATCCAATCTAAAGCTTGCTTATGACAGTAGTGGCAAATTATTTCCCGATATCATCAAAGGAGATAAAATCGTAATAAAATACCATTACAAAAGGCGCAAAATTGAAAACACTGCCGATAGCGATTATTCTGAATATGTCTATTTTGAAGTTGATCCAAATAAAAAACAAGTTATTTTAAAGGATTCTGAATTGCAACAAGTAAAAATGATCTTTGGACGTATTTGTTATTGCAAGGGAAGCATGGGATATTTCCCAATTAAGGAAGGAAGTTTATTTTTGTTCAATTCCAATGGAAATTTGCAGGTAAAAACTTCTTTTAAAATACATAAAGTACCTCAGATCATTGAACAAATAGATGAAAACATCAAATTTTAAACAGCCATTTACGTGAGGGTCCATCAATCAGTTGAAAATTACAATCATAAAGAACTATTATCAGTTCTTACTATAGGTACATTTGACGGAGTGCATATAGGGCATCAAAAAATCATTGAACGGTTAAATCAGATTAAAAACAAAAAGAGTGAACGTTCCATGATCCTGACGTTCTACCCCCATCCAAGGATGGTACTGGATCACAGTAATGATATTAAGATGCTAACTACTATGGAGGAAAAGAGTTATCTCCTGGAAAAATTTGGACTGGATGACCTGATCATAGAGCCTTTTACAAAAGAGTTTTCCCGATTATCCGCCTTGGATTTTGTCCGAAACATTTTAGTCAATCAACTAAATATCAAAAAGCTTGTTATTGGGTATGATCACCATTTTGGAAAAAACAGGGAAGGTAATTTTGAACAACTCTCCGAATATGGCGATTTATACGATTTTAAGGTGGAGGAAATATCTGCACAGGAAATTGAAAGTGTTTCGGTCAGTTCTACAAAAATCAGAAAGGCGCTGGAAAACGGAGAAATGGAAAAGGCAAATAAATACCTTGGGTATAACTATCTCTTAACAGGAACCATCATTACCGGTCAGGGTATTGGAAGAAAAATAAATTTCCCTACTGTAAATTTAGATATCGCTGAAGAATATAAGCTGATTCCAAAAAGAGGAGTTTATGTCGTTCGAAGTAATTTTAACAATACTTCGAGTTATGGAATCATGAATATTGGCTACAGACCAACCGTAGGTGGAAAAGGACAAACCATTGAAATCCATTTACTCGATTTTGAAGATGATCTCTATGGCAGCACGATGCAAATTGAAGTATTGATGCGTCTTCGAGATGAGAAAAAATTTGAATCCATTGAAGACCTCGCAATTCAAATCGCAAAAGATGAAGCATCTGCAAGAAATTGGCTGATGAAACTCAAATAAGCATTCCTACTTCCAATGGCATTACTTATCTTTGCAAGTCAAAAAATAGCATATGTTATCATTACCCTACATTCGAGAAAATAAAGACCTTGTAATTCAAGGACTTGCAGTGCGAAACTTCAAAAATGCCGAAACATTGGTTGATTCAGTGCTGGATTCAGATCGTAAAAGAAGGTCTGTACAGGCTGAACTTGATAATGTTCTGGCTGAAAGCAATAAGATATCAAAAGAAATAGGGAAATTGTTCCAGTCAGGTGAAGTTCAAAAGGCCAATTTGGCCAAAGAAAAAACCGGCCTGCTAAAAGAACAGTCAAAAAAGCTATCTGAATCTCTTGGAGAACTTGAATCTGCGTTAAACGAATTGCTGTACCAGATTCCTAATATTCCTAACCCGCTTGTACCGTCAGGTAATACTGAAGAGGACAATGAAGTAGTATCGTCTGAAGGAGTAATTCCTGTGCTTCACGAAGGTGCTCAGCCTCACTGGGAGCTTTGTAAAAAATATGATATTATTGATTTTGAATTAGGCAATAAGATAACCGGAGCCGGTTTTCCGGTTTATAAAGGAAAAGGAGCTAAACTACAGCGAGCACTTGTCGCTTATTTTTTGGATAAAAATACGGAAGCCGGATATACAGAGGTGCAGCCTCCGCTCATGATTAACGAGGCTTCTGGTGTAGGTACAGGACAACTTCCGGACAAAGAAGGACAAATGTACCATGTAGGAATTGATAATTTATACCTTATTCCTACTGCCGAAGTACCAGTAACAAACTTTTACAGGGATGTCATGCTGAAAGAAAGTGATTTTCCAATTTGCAACACGGCCTATACGCCTTGTTTTAGAAGAGAGGCCGGATCTTATGGCGCGCACGTACGAGGTCTTAACAGACTGCATCAGTTTGATAAGGTGGAAATTGTAAGGGTTGAACATCCGGACAAGTCATATGAGGCTCTGGATGCTATGGTCGAGCATATCAAAGGTATCCTGCAGGAATTACAACTTCCGTACAGGATCTTGCGTCTATGCGGAGGTGATCTTGGTTTCACGTCGGCATTGACCTATGATTTTGAAGTTTTTTCAACGGCTCAGGACAGATGGCTCGAAATTAGTTCAGTATCTAATTTTGAGACATTCCAGGCGAATCGCTTAAAACTGCGGTATAAAAATAAAGATGGGAAAAGTCAATTGGCACATACCTTGAATGGAAGTTCTCTGGCATTACCGAGAGTGCTGGCCGGACTTTTAGAGAATTATCAAACCGAGGAAGGTATTAAAATTCCTGAAGTGCTTCAGAGATATACCGGTTTCGATTTGATCGATTAGTACTTTAGAATATGATCTAAAAGGAATCCTAGGCAGCGTCCATCAATTTTTTGTAGTGATTCATGATCAATAAATCATTCAAGTAATCATTGATCTGACCATTTTTCATATGGTTCTTTGCACTCTGCTTTGCTCTTTCGTAAAATGTTTTTACTTCGTTCATAATCTTTAGGTTTTTGTTATTGAAATCTTATACTATTAAGACTGATATTTTTAGATAACGTTACATTTTATTATTTATTTTATTAAAACTTTAACAATGTTCAGAAATTCTGACAAAATGAGCTTATTATTTATGACTCTACTAATAATTTTATTTAATATTACGAATTAGATAATTGCTATATCTAAGCAGGAAAGTATATTTTTACGGAATATGGGCATGAGACTATTTTTAATCCTTATTTATCTATTTATTTCTTTTCAGGGAATTGCGCAAAATGCTGAATTGGCCAATTCATATTTTCGCAAAGGTGAATACGAAAAGGCCATACAACTGTACAAACCCCTTTTTGAAAATAACCCGATCAGACAAGATTATTTTAAAGCCTTGCTTACCTGCTATCAACAAGTTGAATCCTATGAATTTTCTCAGGCCCTGATTGAAGAACAGATGCAACGATTTCCTGAACAGATCTACCTGTTCGTTGAGCTGGGTTATAATCATCAATTACAGGGTGAGGTCGAAATAGCACAAAAATATTATAAGCAGGCCATTGAATTTGTTCGGCAGAATCCGAGTTTCGTATTTATGATAGGTCGGTCGTTTAGACAAAACCACTTACTCGACGAAGCGTTGACCTCCTATCATATTGCAAAGCAATTAAACCCGAAACTAAATACTGAAATCAGTGAGGCACAGATTTATGGAGAAAAAGGTGAACTTGAAAAAATGTTTAGTTTATATCTGGACCTGGTAGACAAAAATGCCAATTACTTCTCCACTGTTCAGCGGTATGCCGGTAATTTTATAACGGATGACAAAACAGACAGTAATAATATTTTATTCAAAAAACTACTGTTGAAAAGGGCTCAGACGGACCCTAAAGATAGTTGGAACATTTTGCTTAGCTGGCTGTTTATGCAAGAACAGGATTACCGCAAAGCCCTGATTCAGGAAAAGTCATTATTCAAAAGAAAACCGGGGAGTCTGGAAAGGATCGAGGAAATCGGAATCCTGTCATTTAACAACGAAGACTACGATACCAGTAAAGATGCCTTTGAGTATGAATTATCCAAGAGCGAAGAAGCTGTTTTAGACAACGAAAGTAAGTTACTGGCAGAAATTTACCTCTTAAAAATTGAAAATATTGCGGCCAAAGACAAAAGAGATAAATTGCCCATTGAGCAAAAATATAAGGAGCTTATCAGCAAATACGGGCAAGGAAATGAGACCTTGGAATTGCACCTTTCTTTTGCCGATTTTCTAACTTTTGATTATAATGAACCTGATAAGGCCATTGCAAATCTCGAAGGCATTTTACCCGATGCAGCCTCAGCGTTTGAAAAAGGGATCGTTCAAATGAAAATCGCGGATATTCTGGTCTTCACCGATCAATTTAATCAGGCACTGATTTTATATACTCAAATACAATACGACCTTAAGAACAGTCAACTCGCTCAGGAAGCACGATTTAAAGTGGCAAGAACCTCTTATTTTAAAGGTGATTTCCAATGGGCACAAAACCAGTTAAAAGTATTAAAATCCTCCACCTCACAATTAATAGCGAATGATGCCTTGGAACTCAGTCTTAAGATTTCCAATAATATGGATAAAGACAGTTTGAACGAGGGTTTAAAGATCTATGCAAAATCAGAACTTCTCGGCTTTCAAAAGAAATACCAGCAGGGCATTGACAGTCTTTCTTATGTTTTACAGCAATTCAAGGGTCAGCAAATTGAAGATGACGCCTTGTTTACACAAGCTGAATTTTACAGTGAACTGGAAGTTTTTGACAAGGCCGAGGCAAACTTGCTCAACATCCTTAATTTCCATCCTGAAAGTCTGTTAATCGATGACAGCATTTACAAATTAGGACTGTTATACAGAGATCACCTTCAAGATCCTGTAAAGGCACAGGAAATGTTTGAAAAGATATTATTTGAATATCCTTCAAGTATCTATTTAGTAGATGCCAGAAAAAATTACAGAAAACTCCGCGGAGACGATATTTGACCCTAATTGAATAACAATAACCCTGATATTAGTGAATTAACCCTACCTTTAAACTTTTTAGAATAACATGTATATATATAATGTAACGATCAATGTTGACGAGACCATTCATTTTGAATGGTTGGCTTGGATGCAGGAAAATCATATTCCAGCAGTCCTGTCAACTGGAAAATTCACAAAGGCATTGATGAGCCAGGTACTCGTAAAAGAGGATATGGGTGGTGTTACCTACTCTATTCAATTTACCTGTGACACAAAAGAACTATTGTTTGACTACTATCAAAAAGATGCGCCTCAGTTGAGGAAGGCTCTTTTTGAAAAATATGGAAATAAATTTGGTGCATTTCGAACTGAAATGAAGGTAGTTCAGGAATTTTTTCCAAATAATTAAGAGTTGATATGAGTGTTCGTGCAAAAAAACATCTCGGTCAGCATTTTTTAAAAGATGAAAACATTGCCTCTAAAATTGCAGAGAGCCTTTCTTTTGAAGGATACCAGCATGTTTTAGAAATTGGTCCCGGTATGGGCGTACTCACAAAGTATTTATTAAAAAAAGACACCAAAACCTGGGTGGTTGAAATTGACACGGAATCCATTGACTACTTAAAGACACATTACCTGCATCTCAGTGATAGAATTATTAATGCCGATTTTTTAAAAATGGATCTGTCAGCTCAGTTTAAGGATCAACCCATTGCTATCATTGGTAATTTCCCTTATAATATTTCTTCACAGATCGTTTTTAAAACAATCGAAAACAGGGAGCAGATTCCGGAATTCAGTGGTATGTTTCAAAAAGAAGTTGCCATGAGGATTGCAGCTGGTCCGGGCAGCAAAACCTATGGAATTCTATCTGTATTAACGCAGGCCTTTTATGATGTCAGCTATTTGTTTACGGTACCACCTTCCGTTTTTAATCCGCCGCCCAAGGTAGATTCAGGAGTGATTCGGCTGAGCAGAAAAAAAGACTTTCAGCTACCTGTAGACGTTGCTTTTTTCTTTAGAGTTGTAAAAACAGCATTCAATCAAAGAAGGAAAACACTTAGAAATAGTTTAAAGTCATTTCAGATCTCCGATAAATTAAAGGAAGATGTTATATTTGCTCAAAGACCAGAACAATTAAGTGTTGAGCAATTCATCGAACTAACAAAAAGCCTTGAAAAAGATGGCATCAGAGATCACTAAAGAATTTATTCGCCAAATTGAAGAACTGATATCGAAAAAAAACGATCAGGCACTTATTGGTTTATTATCTGAAGAGCATCCTGCGGACATTGCTGAAGTGATTGATGAACTGGGACTATCAGATGCCACCTACCTTTTTAAATTATTAGACAGTGAACTCTCTGCGGAGGCCTTATTAGAGATCGATGAGGATGATCGGGAAAAAATTCTAAAGAATCTGTCGGCAGAAGAAATTGCGGATGAAATAGATGAATTAGACACTGATGATGCAGCAGACATCATCTCAGAATTACCAGAAGAAAGAGTCACCGAGGTAATTTCTGAGATTGAAGATGATGATCACGCCAAGGACATTGTAGAACTTTTGCGCTATGATGAAGGAACTGCAGGTAGTCTTATGGCCAAGGAATTGGTGAAAGTAAAAGAAACATGGATGGTGCCTACCTGTGTGCGAAAAATGAGGTCACAGGCTCAGGAAGTGAGAAGGGTACACTCTATCTATGTTATTGACAAGGATGAACATCTTATCGGTCGCTTATCTCTCAAAGATTTACTGGTAGCATCTGCCAAAGACAGAATAGCAAATATCTATATTCCTAAAGTTGATTCTGTACATGTGAATGACAAAGGGGAGGACGTGGCAAGGCTCATGCAAAAATATGATTTGGAGGCAATTCCCGTGGTAGATGATGACAATGTATTGATCGGAAGAATTACAATTGATGATATTGTAGACCTTATCAAAGAGGAAGCAGAAAAAGATTATCAAATGGCGGCTGGTATTACAGAAGATATTGATGCCGATGACAGCATTCTGGATAAAACAAAAGCCCGCTTACCCTGGCTCATTCTTGGTTTGGTAGGAGGACTTGCAGCGGCTTCGATTATGGGTGGATTTGAAGATGCGTTGTTGAATTATCCGGAACTGTTCTTTTTTACTCCGCTGATTGCGGCCATGGCCGGAAATGTAGGAGTACAATCTTCCGCTATTATTGTGCAAGGTCTGGCCAATGACAATATCAAAGGCAGTATGGTCAACCGAATGTTTAAGGAAATTGGACTGAGTGTTATCAATGGTGTTATTTTGGCGGGGATGATCTTTGTATTTGGTTTTATCCTTCAGTATAATATCAATATTAGCATCACGATTTCTATCGCCTTGATTCTTGTCATCATTTTGGCATCTCTTATTGGAACCTTTGTTCCTTTGATTTTGGACAAAAAAGGAATTGATCCTGCCGTGGCTACCGGGCCGTTTATCACCACCAGCAATGATATTTTCGGTATCTTTATCTTCTTCTATATTGCAAAGCTTATCCTCGGCTTTTAATCCTTTTATTTTATTGGTTTTCGCTTTTTCACTTCGCATTTTTCCGTAATTTTGCGTTTCATTTATTTGAAATATGTCAGAAATTAAAAAATCACTCAATTTTTTAGAACAGATCATTGAGGAAGACCTGGGGAATGGAATGGATCGATCTGAATTAAAATTCAGATTTCCACCGGAGCCGAATGGATATTTACATATTGGACACGCAGCATCAATCTGTTTAAACTTTGGACTGGGACTCACCTACAATGCCCCCGTCAATTTGAGATTTGATGATACAAATCCTGAAAAAGAAGAACAGGAATATGTCGATGCCATTCAAAAAGATATCGAATGGTTAGGGTTTAAATGGGCTGAAGTCCTTTATTCTTCCGATTATTTTCAAAAATTATACGATTGGGCTGTACTTTTAATTAAACAGGGAAAAGCCTATGTCGATGATCAAGACAGCAAAACGATGGCCGAACAAAAGGGCACACCTACTCAAGTGGGTGTCAATAGCCCTTTTCGAGAGCGAAGCATAGAAGAAAACCTGAGTTTGTTTGAAAAAATGAAAAATGGGGACTTCGAGGAAGGTACACATGTTTTAAGAGCTAAAATTGACATGAGTTCTTCAAATATGCTGATGAGAGATCCTGTAATGTATCGAATTTTACAGAGAGCTCACCATCGAACCGGAGAAGATTGGAAAATATATCCGATGTATGACTGGACCCATGGAGAATCCGATTATATCGAACAGATATCCCATTCTTTATGTACCCTTGAATTTAAACATCATCGTGAATTATATGATTGGTTTTTAGATCAGGTATACGATGCAAAACTCTTAAGACCAAAACAGCGAGAATTCGCAAGAAGAAACCTCAGCTATACGGTAATGAGTAAAAGAAAATTACTGCAATTGGTCGAGGAAGGACTTGTAAATGGATGGGATGACCCGAGAATGCCTACCATTTCTGGATTGAGAAGGCGTGGTTATACCCCTGCGTCAATTCGAAATTTTAGTGAAGCGGCAGGAATTGCTAAAAGAGAAAATGTAACAGATCTTGCCCTGCTCGAATTTCATATCAGGCAAGAATTGAATAAAGTCGCACCCAGAGTCATGGCTGTTCTTGATCCGGTAAAACTGGTCATCACTAATTATCCCGAAGGAAAAGAAGAAATGCTTACGGCCGAAAATAACCCTGAAGACGAGGAAGCTGGTTTCAGAACTGTCCCGTTTTCACGGGAATTGTATATCGAGAGAGAAGATTTCAGGGAGGTCGCCAATAAAAAATTCTTCCGTTTAAAACTAGGCAAAGAAGTTAGGTTGAAGAATGCCTATATCATTCAAGCGAATGATGTGGTGAAAAATGATAATGGAGATATCTTAGAAATTCATTGTACCTACGATCCTGATTCAAAAAGCGGAAGTGGCTCTGAAGCTAGTATGCGTAAGGTGAAAGGAACGATTCACTGGGTGTCCATAGAACATGCTTTGGAGGCAGAAGTGAGATTGTATGACCGATTATTCACTGATGAAGCTCCTGATTCACATAAAGACAAAGATTTTAAAGAGTTTATCAATCCTGATTCTCTAAAAATTATTGAGAGTGCTTTTATCGAACCAAGCCTCGCTACAGTGAGCACAGGTGACGGATTCCAGTTTCAGAGACTGGGTTATTTCAATGTTGACCCTGACTCAACCAATGATAAATTAGTCTTTAACCGAACGGTAGCTTTAAGAGATTCCTGGGCTAAAATGCAGCAAAAGAAATAATATTTTTGTTGTAAATTGTTGAGCCGTTGAAGACCGTCGAACAAATAAAACTTCCCATTTTAAAGGAAATGGAATTCTTTGAAACAAAATTCAAAGCTTCCATGATTTCCAATGTCTCCTTGCTCAATAGAATCACGCATTATATTGTGAGAAGAAAAGGAAAACAAATGCGTCCCATGTTTGTATTTCTGGTGGCAAAAATGGTTTCCAATGGTCAGTTTAAAGAACGTACTTACAGAGGAGCCTCAATTATCGAATTGATTCATACGGCGACCTTAGTTCATGATGACGTTGTGGATGACAGCAACAGACGTCGTGGATTTTTCTCTTTAAATGCCCTTTGGAAAAATAAGATTGCGGTTTTGGTGGGTGACTATTTATTGTCTAAAGGTTTGCTCTTATCCATTGATAATGACGACTTCGACATCTTAAAGCATATCTCGATTGCGGTAAGAGAAATGAGTGAAGGGGAACTTCTGCAGATTGAGAAGGCTCGAAAGCTCGATATCACTGAGGAAGTATACTTTGATATTATCCGTAAAAAAACAGCCACCCTGATTGCAGCCTGTACAGCTATCGGCGCAACTTCCGTGGATGCACCCAAAGAAGAGGTTGAAAAAATGCGTAGGTTCGGTGAATTAATTGGTATTGCATTTCAGATCAAAGATGACCTTTTTGACTATTCAGAAGAAAAGATCGGAAAACCGACAGGAATTGATATCAAAGAACAAAAAATGACCTTACCGCTCATCTATACGCTTAATAATTGTTCCAGAAAAGAGCGTAAATGGCTGATCAATTCTGTGAAAAACCACAACAAAGATAAAATCAGGGTAAAAGAAGTTATTGAATTTGTAAAATCAAACGGAGGTATTGAATATACTACTGAAAAAATGCACTCCTACCAGGCGGAAGCTATTTCCATTCTTAATGACTATGCTGATTCGAGCTATAAGGAGTCACTGATGACCATGGTGAATTACGTGATTGAAAGGGAAAAATAGATTACACGATTATTAATGGCATAGCTTTTGAGGTTTCAGGTTTAAACCTATTAACTGATTTCATGAAATTTTCTTCCCTGCTCATACTTGTATTAATTTTAGTCTCCTGTAACAGTAATTTTGAATTAGAATCTGGACCAAGGCAAGAATATACTTTTGATGAAGATGGTGACCCTGTGATTGAAGATGTCGAAGAGAATGATCAACATCAGTTAGGAATTGGCGGAGGCTATTGTTATGGTTATAGTGAACCCGATGCAGAACTTGCTGTTTTCGATATCGATGAAACTGAAATTCTTCCCATGGAATATGATATTTCGGAGTACTTACCCAGGGTTGGATCTCAAGGCAGTCAGGGCTCTTGTGTGGCCTGGGCCACCGGATATTATTTAAAAAGTTTTCAAGAAAACTATGAAGATTTGCAGAACGGAATAGTAGGTCTGAATTACGAAATGAGTCCGGCTTACATCTACAATCAGATAAAAGCAACAGATTGTGATGGCGGGTCAGCTATTCAGGATGCGCTGGACACTATTTCTAGTCAGGGAATTGTTGAATGGAGTGTGATGCCTTACGACCAGAACGAATGTGATATTCAGCCCAATGACCTTCAAAAGGTGCTCGCCGAACCAAATAAAATAGAAAAGTACTATTATTTTCATCAAGACAGTGTGTATCAGCATACCAAGGCCTCCTTGCTAAGAGATCAGCCTGTTGTTATCGCAGTGACCATAGATAGAAGCTATTTTGGTGCAAGAGATGAAGACGGCATATTTGTATACAGAAAATTCAAAGATGCTGTTGGAGGACATGCCATGCTGGTAGTAGGTTATAATGATGAAATGAATGCTTTTAAGGTGGTCAATTCCTGGGGATCCGGATGGGGTAATAACGGTTTTGTCTGGATAGATTATAAGGCATTTAAAGAAGCTGGCGATCTGGAAGGTGAATTTCCTGTATTATGTGAAGCCTGGATTACCGATGATATTATTGTGGCTCAACCAGCTTCGCTATGAGTCATTTGAAGCAACTCATCCAAATAAGCTCTTTTATTACTTAGGCGAGGCACCTTATGCTGACCTCCCAATTTATCATTCTTTTTAAGCCATTCATAGAAAAGACCTGATGGAGCCTGATGAATTACAGGAAGTGCTATGGTCAGATCGAGGTAACGTTTGGCCTCATAATCGGAATTTAATTCTTTCAAGGCCTCATCAAGAGCCGCGGTAAAAGCAGCAATATCTTGTGGAGCCTCTTTAAATTCTATCAACCATTCATGACCTCCGCTATTTTCTCCTTCCATAAATATGGGTGCCACAGTATATTCCGAAACCGTTGCCTTGTATTTTGAACAGGCAATCTCCAAGGCATCTTCTGCGTTTTCAATCACCAGTTCTTCTCCGAAAACATTGATAAAGTGCTTTGTTCTTCCCGTAATTTTGATTCGATATGGAGCCAGACTGGTAAACTTTATGGTATCTCCTATCAAATAACGCCATAGGCCCGAGTTTGTTGAGATCACAAGTGCATAATTGACATCTGTCTTCACCTCTTCCAAAGGAATGGCTTGTGAATCTTCCCCCTGATATTCATCCATAGGAATAAACTCATAGAAGATGCCGTAATCTAACATCAATAGCAATTCATCGCTATTATTTCTGTCTTGAATTGCAAAAAACCCTTCTGAAGCATTATAGGTTTCATAATACCTGAAACTCTTCTTTGGAATCAATTTTTCATACTGTTCTCTGTAAGGTTTAAAATTAACCCCACCATGAAAATATACCTCAAGATTTGGCCAGACCTCTAAAATAGTATCCTTGCCTGTCACCTCTAAAACTCTGTTTAAAAGAACCAGCATCCACGAAGGGACACCGCTTAAACTTGTGATATCTTCTTGAATCGTTTCTTCAATAATGGCATCCATTTTGGTTTCCCACTCGCTCATTAATGCCGTCTTTGTGCTTGGTGCACTACTAAAATCAGCCCAAAAAGGCATGTTTTCTATAATAATGGCAGACAGATCACCAAAATAAGTATCGTTATCTTCATAAATAGCCGAACTACCGCCAAGACGCAGTCCTTTGCCTTTAAATATCTCGGTATCTTCATTATTATTAATAAAAAGGCAAAGCATGTCTTTTCCTGCCTTCATATGGCAGTCATCAATAGCTTCATCACTTACGGGAATAAATTTACTCTTGGCATTAGTAGTACCGCTCGATTTTGCAAACCATTGAATTTTAGAAGGCCAGAATACGTTCTGCTCACCCCTCCTGTTTCGCTCAATCAAAGGTTCAATACTTTCATATTGCTGAATAGGAACCCGCTTTGTGAATGAATCGTAACTTTTAATGTCTTCAAACCCATGTTTTTTACCCAAATAAGTATGCCTGGCTTCAGAAAGAAGCTCGTATAAAACTTCATTCTGAACCTCCACCGGATGCTGTAAAAACATGTCAACCTGGTACTTGCGCTTCTTTAAAATCCACGACAGAACGGTATTAAATAATGGGATCTGCATTGTTATGAAAACACTTTTTTATCTTACCTTTAGCCACTAAAAATACGATTTTTATCAGTCGAATTCAACAAGTTTTTTAAAATTACAAATTATGGCCAAGGTTGGAATAATTATGGGTAGTGATTCAGATCTGCCAATTATGAAAGAAGCAATAGAGATTCTTGAAAGTTTTGAGATTGCCACAGAAGTCGATATTGTTTCTGCACATCGCACTCCTGAAAAACTTTTCCACTATGCTACTGAGGCTCATAAAAGAGGTGTGAACGTTATTATTGCAGGTGCCGGCGGTGCCGCTCATCTTCCAGGAATGGTCGCTTCCATGAGTCCTTTACCGGTGATTGGTGTGCCTGTTAAATCGAGAAATTCTATCGATGGATGGGATTCCGTTCTTTCTATTTTACAAATGCCTGGCGGAGTACCTGTAGCAACTGTAGCGTTGGATGGCGCTAAAAACGCAGGCATCCTTGCTGCTCAGATTATTGGTGCATCTGATACTGCCGTTTTAGAAAAGATCATTGCTTATAAAGAGGGCCTCAAAGAAAAAGTCATCAAAGCTGCAGCAGGGATTAAGAAATAAGACACCTTTCTTAATTTACTCGAAATAAACCTTATATACAATTCAATGCCATATGCCCCTGTGGGCACTAAATAGTATTTAACATGAACAACCCGTTACTTAAAGATTTTAATACTGCCTTCGGATCGGCTCCTTTTTCAAAACTTGAAAACCAGTTTTTTATTCCCGCATTCGAAGTTGCCATCAAGAATGCCAAGCAGGAAATTGATCAAATTACTTCAAACCAGGAAGAAGCCAGTTTCGAAAACACCTTGGTTCCTTTAGAATTTTCAGGAAATAAGCTCAATAGAATTTCTAGTATATTCTTCAACTTGAATGCAGCAGAAACAAATGAAGAAATCCAGCATATCGCTCAAAAAGTTTCTCCGATGTTGAGTGAATTTGCCAATGATATCAGACTCAATGAAGCACTTTTCAAGAGAATTCAAAAAGTATATCAACACAAGGATCAATTGGAGCTTACAAAGGAGCAGCACATGTTGCTCGAAAAAAACTATAAGGCCTTTATCAGAAATGGTTCTAATTTGAGTGATCCCGAGAAAAAACGCTTGCGCGCTATTGACATGGAAAAATCAAAACTTGGCTTGAAATTTGGCGAAAATGTATTGGCTGAGACCAATGACTACGAATTGATTATTACAGATGAAGCTGAATTATCGGGCTTACCTGAAGGCGTTGTTGAAGCAGCAAAAATGCTTGGGGAAGAAAAAGGAAAAAAGGGATGGGTCTTCACTTTAGACTACCCCAGCTATATTCCTTTTATGACCTATGCTGACAACAGAGAATTACGAGAAACCCTTGCGAAGGCATTTGGTTCAAGGGCCATGAAAAACAACGAACATGACAATCAGCAGAATGTTATTGATATTGTAAATCTCAGGCAACAAAGAGCCACCCTTTTAGACTATAATTCTCATGCACATTATGTACTGGAAGAAAGAATGGCTGAAGCACCAGAAAAGGTACATGAATTTCTTGAAAAACTATTGTCCAAAGCCAAGCCGGCAGCAAAAAAGGAATTTCAATTATTGCAAGATTTAGCCAAAAAAGATGGCATTGAAAAAATTGAAAAATGGGATGGAGCTTATTATTCAGAAAAGCTTAAAAAAGCATTATTTGCCTTAGATGATGAGCAGTTGAAACCCTATTTCAAACTGGAAAATGTGATCCAGGGCGTATTTGATATTGCCGGAAAGTTGTTTGATCTAAGATTTGAATCAGTATCTGATGTGGACACTTACCATGAAGATGTAAAGACTTATAAGGTTACGAATTCCAAGGGTGACTTTGTAGCACTCTTTTATGCAGACTTCTTTCCTCGAAAGGGAAAAAGAAACGGTGCCTGGATGACAAGTTATAAGTCTCAATGGAAAAAAGACGGCATCAATTCCAGACCTCATGTTTCTATCGTCTGTAACTTCACCAAGCCAACTAAATCAAAACCTTCCCTGCTTACATTCAATGAAGTGACAACCCTGTTTCATGAATTCGGTCACGCCTTGCATGGAATGCTTGCAGATACAACCTTTCCCAACCTTTCTGGAACAAGCGTTTATTGGGACTTTGTGGAATTACCCAGTCAGATTTTTGAAAACTGGTGCTACGAAAAGGAAGCGCTGGAATTATTTGCGAAGCACTATCAGACGGGTGAAGTCATCCCAATGGAATTAGTAAAAAAAATCAAGGATTCTTCGAACTTTTTAGAAGGTATAGCGACGCTGAGGCAGCTCAGTTTTGGAATGCTCGACATGGCGTATCACGGCAATGACCCAAGTACTATTGACAGTGTTAAGGCATTTGAAAAAAAGGCCTTTGGCGAGACTCAATTATACCCTGATGTTGAAGAAAATTGCATGAGTACGGCTTTCTCTCATATTTTTCAAGGCGGCTACTCAGCAGGATACTATAGCTATAAATGGGCTGAAGTTCTCGATGCCGATGCTTTTGAAGCATTCAAAGAGAAGAGCATCTTTGACAAAGAAACGGCTATAAAATTCAAAGAAAACATCCTGAGCAAAGGTGGTACAGAAAAACCGATGGAACTCTATAAAAAATTCCGAGGAAAAGAACCAAGTGTTGATGCCTTGCTAAAAAGAGCCGGACTACTGGCTTAATGATAAAAAAGAATCCCCAATATAGACGAACCTATGCCGGGGATTCTCGTTTTTACGAAGGCATAGGTGTATAGAAAAACTCTTCTCGTATGATTTTTCCATCACTTACCTGATAAAGGCATATTTCTTCCATCGTCATACGAGGAGCTCCTTTATAAGTGACATCCATTTTCATGGAACAACTAAAAAAATTTTCTGCTACACAGGGGTCTGAAACTTCCATACCATGCATCGTTTCTACCATTTCTCCAAACTGTTTACTTTTTTGAATAACAGCTTCGATCCCCCTGATTTCTTCTACGGGAGCTCCCTTAGGCTCAATGCTAACAATATCCTTTGAATACAAATCTTTCATGGCCTCTTCATGTTGACCTTGACGGCAATACGCCACCAGTTTTGATGCTACTTCTTGTGTTGACATAATTTTTGATTTAAGTTTAAGATTATTTTGGAGATTCCTATTCTAATAGTGAATAGGAGAAATTCGATGACAGCACATCTTCTTACAAGATAAAACAATAAAAAAAAACAGGCTGTTAAAAAAAAATCAAATCTTATGAATCATGAATTGTATCCACATTTTGTGTGAAGCTGAAAATCTATTAAATCCGTAGACCAATCATTTCGAATATAGAATGAAATAACTTATTTTTGCATGCATTTAAATCAAAATCTACTCATGAAATCATATGATGTAACCGTTATCGGATCTGGCCCTGGAGGGTATGTTGCTGCCATCAGATCAGCACAACTTGGATTAAAAACAGCTATTGTTGAAAAATACAGCACTCTTGGCGGGACCTGTCTTAATGTAGGTTGCATCCCCAGCAAGGCACTTTTAGATTCTTCTCATCATTATGAAGATGCAGTAAAGCACTTTGATACCCATGGAATTGAAATCCCTGGGGAGATCAAAGTAAATCTGGAAAAAATGATTGCAAGAAAGCAGGCGGTTGTAGACCAAACAACCGGTGGGATTGATTTTTTGATGAAAAAGAATAAAATAGATGTATATCAAGGGGTAGGTAGTTTTAAAAATGCTACTCAAATTGTAGTTAGCAAAGCAGATAATACTTCTGAAGAAATAGAATCAAAAAACACCATTATAGCTACAGGAAGTAAACCTTCCAGCCTTCCGTTTATTGAAATAGACAAGGAACGTATTATTACATCTACCGAAGCTTTAAAATTAAAAGAAGTACCAAAACACCTTGTCGTAATTGGTGGTGGTGTTATTGGTTTGGAACTGGGTCAGGTTTATAAAAGATTAGGTGCCGATGTAACCGTAGTTGAATATATGGATCGTATCATCCCAACCATGGATGCTGCTTTGTCAAAGGAATTAAACAAGGTCTTAAAAAAGCAAAAATTTAAGATCAATGTCTCTCACAAAGTAAAAGCTGTAAGCAGAAAAGGAAACGAAGTTGTGGTATTGGCAGATGATAAAAAAGGGAACGAAGTAGAGATTAAAGGTGATTACTGTCTTGTATCTGTAGGGCGAAGACCATTTACAGATGGACTCGGTCTGGAAGCAGCAGGAGTAAAAGCCAATGAGCGGGGTCAAATAGAAGTGAATGAGCATCTTCAAACTAACGTCCCAAATATTTATGCGATTGGTGATGTAATCAGAGGTGCAATGTTAGCCCATAAAGCCGAAGAAGAAGGCACAATGGCTGCGGAAATTATTGCCGGTCAAAAACCACATATAGATTATAATCTTATTCCTGGAGTTGTGTATACCTGGCCAGAGGTAGCATCTGTTGGAAAGACTGAGGCGGAATTAAAAGATGCTGGTATTGATTATAAAATGGGAAGCTTCCCAATGAGGGCTTTAGGAAGATCCAGGGCGAGTATGGATATTGACGGTTTGATAAAAGTACTGGCAGATGCCAAAACAGATGAAATCCTCGGTGTTCATATGATTGGAGCTCGCGCTGCTGATATGATTGCGGAAGCAGTTGTGGCTATGGAATTCAGAGCGTCTAGTGAAGATGTCGCCAGAATGTCACATGCCCACCCGACTTTTACTGAAGCTATAAAGGAAGCATGTTTAGCCGTTGATGGCAGAGCCTTGCATAGTTAAAATCCTAAAATAGAAGATTCACAACTATGTTTTTGATTATTGGAGTTGTCATTTCATTCTTTTTGTCTGGCCTGCTCTTTTTAAAAAAACATAAATCCCGCGCAGATAAAATTTTACTGGTCTGGTTGTTATTTATGGCCATACATCAATTGATGATGTATTTACAGATTTCAGGTGTGCTCTTTAAATATCCACATCTACTGGGCATTTCTTTTCCATTTCCTGTCCTGCAAGGCTTGATGCTTTTTGTGTATGTGTCAGAAATAACCGGAAACAGATTCAAACATCGCGGGTATATCCTACTGCATTTATTGCCCGCTTTTTCATTGGTGGCGCTTGCGATGCCATTCTACCTGCTACCTCCAGAAGAAAAAATATGGGTATTCGAAAATGAAGGAAAAGGATTTGAATGGTATATGACCTATATCAATGTATTGATTGGTGCCTCAGGTTTTTTCTATTCAGTTTGGTCTCTTTTCTTAATTCGTCGGTACAGAACCGACATTCAGGAAACCTTATCAAATACAGATAAAAAAGAATTAAAATGGTTGCAATATCTTTCCATTGCGTTGGGAATCATTTGGATACTTTCCCTTTTTGTAGATAATAGCATCATTTATCCGGCCGTCGTTGTTTTTGTGATTTTAATCGGTTTTTTTGGAATCAACCAAATGGATATTTTTAATTCTACTGTTAATCAAACCCATCTCGCTGAGCGATCTGGGGTTGAAACTACAAATGCTGAAAAACTTAATTCCAATCGTTATGCAAAATCTGGTCTTGATAAGGAAAAAGCCCTTAAGTTGTATCTCGATCTGAAACAAATCATGGAAGAGAAAGAAATTTATAAAAATGCCAACCTCACACTAAGGGATCTGGCACTCGAACTGGATTGCAGCGCGAATTATCTCTCGCAGGTAATCAACGAAAAAGAAAAAATAAATTTCTACTCCTATGTCAATAAATTGCGCATTGAGTTTTTTTTACAGCAAATGGATTTACCCCAAAATAAAAAATACACCATGATGTCGGTTGCAAACGACTGTGGTTTTAGCAATAAATCAACCTTCAATCGACATTTTAAGAGAATTACTGGTCAGACACCTTCAGAATTTTTCAAATTAAGAAAGAATCCGGTGGAAAAAAGTGACTAAATGTATTTGCTTAACAATTTAGTAACAAAGACTATACGGCTGAATTTCAGGATCTTAAAAGTATCAACTTATTGGCAGACACCATTAAAATCATTATTAAACTCAAGAATTAAATTATTTAGTCTCGTTCTTAATACATTTGTCAAAAAGAATAACTCACGAACCAAACCTGTGAATTTTATAAAGTTTAGCCCCCAATTCGATTTATAAATAATAATGAAAAAACTTACATTTCTAATATTCCTGTTTGCATCTCTTCTCAATGCCCAGGAAAAATTTTCTATCAGTGGAACGGTCAAAGATGCCAGCAGTGGTGAGACATTATTTGGTGCCTCCGTTTTTATACTCGATTCATCCATTGGAACAACTACGAATGAATATGGATTTTATTCAATAACGGCACCCAATGGGAATTACACCTTGGTCGTATCCTACATGGGGTTTGATGATATAACACAGGAAATAGTATTGGACAAGGATCAGAATCTCAACATTGATATAAGTGAAAGCAGCAACCAACTTGGTGAAGTTGTTATTCGGACAGAAGACTCAGAAGACATCAGTTTAAGAAAACCTCAAATGAGTGTTTCAAAACTAAATGTTGGAACCATTAAGCAAATGCCGGCGGTTTTAGGAGAGGTAGACATTATCAAATCTATCCAGTTACTGCCTGGAGTTACAAACAATGGTGAAGGTTCAAGTGGATTTAACGTACGAGGTGGTTCGGTAGATCAAAACCTTGTGTTGCTGGATGAAACCATTATCTATAACACCTCACATTTACTGGGTTTTTTCTCTATTTTTAATTCCGATGCTATTAAAGATATTAAATTGTACAAAGGCAATATTCCAGCCAGATTTGGCGGAAGGGCCTCTTCAGTTCTTGACGTAAGACAAAAAGATGGTAATAAAAAGAATTTCGCTCTCACAGGCGGCATCGGAACTGTTTCTACCCGATTGGCTGTTGAAGGACCTATTGTAAAAGACCGTAGTTCATTCCTGGTGGCAGGTCGTGGATCTTATGCCCACCTTTTTCTCAAATTAAGCGAAGAGTTGAAAGATAACAGCGCCTATTTTTACGATATGAATCTGAAAGCAAATTTTGAAATCAACGAAAACAATCAACTCTTCCTTTCGGGCTATTTCGGAAGAGATGTTTTTAAATTTTCTGACAGTTTCAATAGTTCTTATGGAAATTCTTCGGGAAACCTCCGATGGAATCATGTTTTTAATGACAAGATATTTTCAAACCTTTCCGTAAATTATAGCAAATATGATTATCAATTAGAGATCAACGCTTTTGAATTCGACTGGATCTCTCAAATAGACAATTACAACCTTAAATATGCCTTAAGCTATTATATTAATAATGATATAAAATTAGATTTCGGAATCAACGGTATCCATTACTTATTCAATCCTGGTATTATCAGCCCTACAACAGAAGACTCAGGGATTAATTATTTAAAACTTGATCAAAAAACAGCCATTGAGGGAGGTCTGTACGCAGGAGTTGAGCATCGAATTACGCCAAAACTCTCCCTTCAATACGGACTTCGATATAGTAACTTTGCCAGACTCGGCGGACAGTCCATCGTTGAATACGAAAATGACCAGCCAGTTGTTTATAATGAAGTTTTGGGAATCTATGAAAGAGGTACGCCCATCGGATCTACAGCCTATGAAAAAAGTGAGGTCATCAGTTCTTTTGGAAACCTTGAACCCCGATTTGCCGTTGCTTACGAACTCAATGAGCGTTCATCCATGAAGGCAGGATATTCTAGAGTGGCGCAATATATTCACTTAATATCGAACACAACTTCTGTAACTCCTTTGGATGTCTGGGCACCAAGCGGACCCTATATTGAACCGCAACTTTCAAATCAATATGCCCTGGGTTATTTTAGAAAGTTTAGAGATAACAATTTTTCCCTGGAAATTGAGGCCTATTACAAAGACATTGAAAACAGAATTGATTATATCGATGGTTCTGATCTGATCGGGAACAACACCATTGAAACCGAAATATTAACAGGGGAATCCAAGGCCTATGGTCTGGAATTTTTAGTCAGAAAAAACAAAGGTAATTTTACCGGTTGGCTGGCCTATACCTGGGCCAAATCGGAACAAAGGACTCCAGGAGGAAATGCAGGTGGTCCGGGAATCAACGATGGAGAATGGTATTACACTCCTTATGACAGAACACATGACCTATCCTTTACCGGTACTTATCGTTTAAACGATAAATGGAGATTTAGTGCAAATGTTATTTACCAGACAGGAAGGCCCGTGACTTATCCGGATGGACAATATGAGTACGAAGGTTTATCCATCGCCAGTTATTCAGATCGTAATTCAGATAGGCTGCCGGCCTATCACAGAATTGATGTGTCTGCCATTCTTGTTCCTGGAAAACCGAACAGAAAATGGCGTGGAGAATGGGTTTTTGGGATCTATAATATTTATAACAGAAGAAATGCCGCTTCCATTTCCTTTTCGCAAAATCGTGAAACAGGTTTAAATGAAGCCACGCGAACAGCGATTTTTGGAATAGTGCCTTCAGTTACCTATAATTTTAAATTTTAAACAAATGAAAAGTTCTATAAAAATACTTAGTCTGGTCTTTAGTTTGTTCATGTTGTCTTGTACAGACGTTATTGACGTCGAGGTTCCGGAAGCCCCACCAAGATTGGTTATTGAGGCCTCCATGGATTGGCAAAAAGGAACTTTGGGTAATTCTCAAACTGTAAAACTTAGCTTGTCAACACCCTATTTTGATAATTTACTTGAAACTCCGGTTAGCGGAGCCAGTGTAAAGGTGATCAATAATGAAAATCAAACTGAAGTCGTATTTACCGATCAAAATAACGGTAATTATACAACCAATAATTTTGAACCTGTTATGGGTGATTCTTACACCCTCCTGGTAAATTATGAGGGAGATCGCTATATTGCCACCGAAACCATGACCTCAGTTTCTCCAATTAGTGATGTGTATCAATCCACGGAAAATGGCTTTAGTAAAGATGCCTTGGAAGTCAATATTGAATTTTTCGACCCTGCCGGAATTGAAAACTTTTATCTGGCTAAATTTCAGCGCAGAGGAGATAAGTTTCAAACGCTGTTTGATGTAAAAGATGAATTCACCGATGGAAATAAAATGTCTATCTTTTACGAGAAATTAGAAAATGAAGAAACAGGTGAAATGGAGTTTCAGCCAGGAGATATTGTAGATATTGAATTACTCGGATTATCAGACCCGTATTATAATTATATCAAACTACTGATTGAACAATCCCAAAGTGGTGGTCCGTTTAGTACGATCCCGGCAGAAATTAAAGGAAATTGCATCAATCAGACCAGTCCTGAAAATTATGCTTTTGGATATTTCAGAGTGTCAGAAGTAGACAAAAGAGTCTATGTTTTTGAATAAATTTTTATAATCAATCATTGCTACAAACCGTGAATCGGAATTCTAAAATTATTCCAAATGACACCTCTATTCTTCCTAAAGAAAATGTCCTGCAATGGGCGCAGAATTTTGAGAATGTCGTATTCTTAGAATCGAACAAAGACACACAGGCTGAACAGGAAAAATACGGTGAGATTGAAGCTGTGTTAGCGGTTGGTGCTCATCAGACACTTTCTTGTGAAGCTGACAATGCCTTTGAAAAACTCAAGGATTTTAGAAAAAAACATAAAGATTACCTCTTCGGTTATTTCAGTTATGATCTAAAAAACGATACAGAAGAGCTTAGGTCAGAGAACCCTGATCATTTAGAATTTCCAGCCCTCTATTTCTTTCAACCTAAAAAGGTCATTTTATGGAAAAATAATCAGGTTGAATTTCTGTATTTAGATGCCTATAGCAAGGAGATTGAACAGGATATTCGGGCTATTAAAGAAGTTCACTTTTCTCCTAAAAATTCACGGACCAAATGTGATATAATACCTCGGCTGTCAAAAGAAGGCTATTATGAAAAGGTTTCCAGTATTTTAAAACATATTCACAGGGGTGATATTTATGAAGTAAATTACTGTCAGGAATTTTATGCAGAAAACTGCGAAATTCATACCATCGATGTTTACCAAAAATTAAATCAGATCTCCCAGGCACCTTTCGCGAGCTATATCAAACTCCAAGACAAATTTTTGCTATGTGCCTCTCCCGAACGTTTCGTTAAGAAACAAAACAATAAAATTATCGTTCAACCGATCAAAGGAACTGCCAGAAGATTGGCCAACAGGATGGAAGATGAACGACTGGCCAAATCATTGGCTGACGATCCCAAAGAAAGAGCCGAAAATATCATGATTGTTGACCTGATTCGAAATGACCTCTCAAAAAATGCAAAAAAAGGAAGCGTTAAAGTAGAAGAATTATGCAAGGTCTATTCCTTCAAACAGGTCCATCAACTTATTTCTACTGTTGTTTGTGAAGTTGATAAAGATGAAAATGATATTGATATTATTAAAAGCTTATTTCCCATGGGAAGTATGACAGGAGCACCAAAAATATCAGCCATGGAAATTATTGAAGAAGAAGAAATCACCAAAAGAGGCCTTTATTCAGGGGCTGTCGGATATTTTAGTCCTGTCGGAAATTTTGATTTTAATGTAGTGATTAGAAGCATTTTATACAATGCCTCAAAAAAATATGCTTCATTTTCAGTTGGAAGTGCCATTACCTCTCTTTCAGTGATCGAAAATGAATATGAAGAATGCCTGATAAAAGCAAAAGCCTTAAAGGAGGCGCTTAGCAGCTAAATTTATTTTCTTATTGCAACGACCCTGATTCTCCTATAATCAGCATACCAGTTACCATTATAAAAACAGCTCGACTCAACCTTTTTTTGAACATCGTCTAAAATATCATTTTTCTCCCCTTCTTCAACACCTTCAAAAAAATGAGCCCCGAACATTTCAATCCAATCCTTTATGCCGGCATTCTTGCTGTCCAACAGCGTTGGTCGATCATAAAGCTGGGCATGAACGACCTCGAATCCCACCTCCTCTAACAGAGAAGAATACGCACTAATTGACGGGAAATACCATCTTTCCAGGCTTGCATTTGTGAGATACCCCCGATCTTCTAAACAAGATCGAATAGCGTTGGTAATGGTCGCCACATTTCCTGCACCACCAAATTCAACCACCAACCGTCCTCCAGACTTTAAATGGCGTAACATATTCTGGCTGGCGGCCTTCTGATCCTTCACCCAGTGCAACACCGCATTTGAAAATATGGCATCAAAGCCACGGTCAAACTGAAAGGATTCGGCATTCATCTGATAGAATTCCAGGTCCTGAAACATTTCCTGTGAAGTTTCAATCATTTCTTTCGAACTGTCAATTCCGATGACCTGATCTGTAAAAGCAGCAATCTCTTTGGTCAATTGACCTGACCCACAACCCAGGTCTAAAATTCGTTCATCCGGCTTAGGATCTAATACCTGAACCAAATCTGCTCCATATTCATGGACAAAACCATGCTTTTTATTATATAAATCTACATTCCAACCCATCTGCTGATCCGAAGTTTATGAATTATGTGCATTGGCTTTTTTCATTTTGGCTTTTATTCTGTCTAAGCCCAGATTTCCAACACTTCCAATATGTGTATGCACCACTTTTTTATCGGGTATAAACCCGCCTTTTACTACTTTTCCACCCACAATCTTATAGGCATCTCTAAACGGCACTCCCTCTTGTACAAGCTTGTTTACCTCTTCAACGGTAAACAGATAATCATAAATCTTCTGATCTACGATATTCTTGTTGACTTCAATGGTACTCAAAGAAAAAGTAAACATTTCCAAACAAGATTTTAAAGCCTGAATACCCGGTATCATTCCTTCTTTTAGCAATTGCAGGTCTCTGTGATAACCACTCGGCAAATTATTGCTGATCATGGTAAGTTCAAAAGGTAAGGCCTGAATCTTATTACATTTCCCCCTGATCAGTTCAAAAACATCCGGATTTTTCTTATGCGGCATGATGCTCGAGCCAGTTGTTAATTCATCAGGAAAAGACACAAATCCAAAATTCTGACTCATATACAGGCAAATATCCATAGCAAATTTTGACAGAGTCGCAGCGACAGAACTCATGGCAAAAGCAACCGTTTTTTCTGTTTTACCTCTACTCATCTGAGCAGCAACTGAATTCACTTTTAAATGGCTAAATTCCATTTCTTGTGTGGTATGATCTCTGTCAATGGGGAAAGAGCTTCCATATCCGGCAGCCGAACCCAAAGGGTTTTGATCAACAACCCTATAGGCAGCATTCAACATATAAATATCATCAATCAAACTTTCGGCATAGGCAGAAAACCACATTCCGAATGAAGAAGGCATGGCCACTTGTAAATGCGTATAGCCCGGCAATAAATTGTCTTTATGTTTGTCGGACAGCTTCATTAGCAGGTCAAAGAAATCAATGATCATTGTTCTCATTTCCTTGAGCTCATCTCTCAGATACAAATGCACATCCACCAGAACCTGATCGTTTCGAGACCTTGCCGTATGAATTTTTTTACCCGTGTCACCCAACTTTTCAGTAAGCAGGAATTCCACTTTCGAATGAACATCCTCAAAAGAATCTTCAATAAGAAATTCACCCTTGTCGATTGAGGTCGAAATTACGCCCAACTCTTTTTCAACCTGGTTCATTTCTTCTTTAGATAAAAGACCTATTTTATGGAGCATTTTTGCATGTGCCAATGAACCAATCACATCGTATTTAGCCAATACCAGGTCTAATTCCCTGTCATTTCCTACGGTGAATATATCTATTTTCTTATCTGTACTAAATCCTTTATCCCATAATTTCATAGGTGTTCTGTTTTTAATGTCAACGAATGACTATACTATTCCTTTTAATATTTTTATATAAAGATCGATACCTTCTTCTATTTCATTTTCATAAATAAATTCATCTGCAGTGTGCGACCTGAGCGAATCTCCTGGTCCTAATTTTAAGGATGGACAACTAAGATTCGACTGATCCGACAAGGTGGGCGAACCATAAATATCTCTGCCCAAACTGATTCCTGACCTCACGATTTCATGATCCTTGGCAATTGAAGATGAGTTCAAATTTAAGGATCTTTCCTTGACTTCCACCTGAACATGTTCTTTTACCAGATCCAGAACTTCCCTATTCGAATACAGATCATTTACTCTGATATCTACCACGAAATGACAGGTAGCCGGCACCACATTGTGTTGATTCCCTGCATCGATCTGAGTAACCGTCATTTTTGTGTCATGCAAGGTTTCCGATACCTTCGGAAGTTTAAAATTCTGAAACCAGGCTATGGCCTCCATCGCCTTATAAATTGCGTTGTCTCCCCTTGAATGAGCAGCATGTCCGGCTGTGCCATGTGCATAACAGTCGAGCACCAAAAGTCCTTTTTCGGCAATGGCCAGGTTCATCAGAGTAGGCTCACCAATTATCGCAAAATCAATTTCCGGTAATTTAGGTATCATGGATCGAATACCATTATCTCCTGAATTCTCCTCTTCTGCTGATGCTAACAAAACAAAATTGTACTTGAGGTCCCTGTCTTCATAAAAATAGCAAAAAGTGGCTATTAAAGAAACCAGACAGCCCCCTGCATCGTTTGAACCCAAACCAAAAATTTTACCTTCTTCAATTACGGCTTCATGAGGATTTCTAGTATACCCCTTGTTTGGCTTCACAGTATCATGGTGAGAATTCAACAGAATAGTCGGCTTTTTCTCATCGAAATATTTGTTGACGGCCCAAACATTGTGCTGATCCCGATGATACTCAATGCCTTGTTTTTTAAGAAAAATTTCGATCAGGCCGGCTGTCTCATCTTCTTCTCCGGAAAATGAAGGCGTATTGATCAAATCGAGCAACAGTTGTATCGCTTGTTTATGTAATGCAGCTATCATATGCTAAGTGTGGTAAATTTCTTTCTTCTGTTTTTTACTAATTCCGGCGGCCCTAAAATCACTCTATGGACCCCGTTTTGTAAAGAATCAAAACAATTCTCCAATTTTGGGAGCATTCCTTCATTAATGATTCCTTTCTTCTTCAGCGTATCGTATACACTACTGTTTATTTCCTCTATCACTGAGTTATCGTCGTTTACATCTCTAAGCACCCCGTTTTTCTCAAAGCAATAAATGAGTTCTACTTCATACTGATCGGACAACCCTTTGGCAAGCTCGGCTGCAATTGTGTCGGCATTGGTGTTGAGCAACTGGCCTTTTTTATCATGCGTGATGGCCGAAAAAACAGGGGTAATACCCCCGTCCAAAAGTAATGAAATCGCGGAAGTATTAACAGCATCAATATCTCCTGCAAAACCATAATCAATCTCTTTTACGATTCGTTTATGAGCGCGGATTACATTCGCATCCGCACCTGAAAGCCCTAAAGAATTGCATTCCATCGACTGTAATTTTGCCACAATATTTTTATTGAGCAGTCCTGCGTAGACCATGGTCACAATATCGAGGTTTGCCAGATCTGTTATGCGACGGCCTCCTATCATTTTTGCCTCTAAGCCCATGGCATCTGCAACCTCTGTTGCTTTTCTTCCTCCACCGTGCACCAGAATTTTTAAGGAATCCAAAGTCGCAAAATCATGAAGGAATTTATCCAGTTCCTTTGATTTATTAATCACATTTCCACCAATTTTTACAATACTCAGTTTTTGCTTCATAGGATCCATCTTAAACTACATGTTATCAAGTATTTTCTTTAAAACCGTCTGAGCAGCATAGGTTCTGTTATTAGCCTGTTCAATCACCAAAGATTGACCCCCGTCCAAAACTTCATCTGTAACCACTACATTCCTTCTTACCGGAAGGCAATGCATAAACTTCGCATTATTGGTCAGATCCATTTTTTCCTGATCGATGGTCCAGGACCCATCCTGAGATACTACCTGCCCATAATTTTCAAATGAACTCCAGTTTTTTGTATAAATAAAATCTGCTTCTTTAAAAGCTTTCTTCTGATCGTATTCAACCGTGCTTTTACCTACAATTTCTGGATCCAAGTCATATCCTTCCGGGTGGGTTATCACAAAATCCGCGTCTTGTTTCTGCATCATTTCAACAAAAGAATTTGCCACAGCATGCGGCAATGCTTTTGGATGAGGCGCCCACGAAAGCACCACTTTAGGCTTTCTTCCCTGCAATGCTACCAGCTGTTCATCGAGAGTAATTGCGTCTGCCAGGGCCTGCAAGGGATGTCCGACAGAACTTTCCATATTTACAATAGGTACAGTGGCATATTTTTTAAATCCGTTTAAAACCAGCTCTGCTTTATCCGCTTCTTTATCCTGTAATCCTGCAAATGCCCTGATGGCTATAATGTCGCAAAACTGAGAAATCACCTGTGCGGCCTCCTTGATATGCTCCGACTTTCCCTGATCCATTCTTGTCCCATCTTCAAATTCAAGAGCCCAACCTTCTTTGTCAAAATTCATGACCATGGTATTCATGCCTAAATTTTGTGCTGCTTTCTGTGTGCTTAACCTGGTTCTTAAACTCGGATTAAAAAACAACAAGCCAATGGTTTTATCGGCTCCTAATTTTTTGTGTTCAAGAGGGTGTTTCTTTATGATTCTCGCCTCATTCACCCAAGTATCAATCGAATCGATATCCTTAACTGACATATAATTCATGACTAACTATTTAAAATTTTTGTGAATTCCAATTCTTCTTCCATCGCCTTCAGAATAAAATTATCTCCGATCCCATTCACGATCCAGGTCTCTATTTGTTTTTTCTTTAAAATCTCGGCCGCCTGAATTTTAGATTGCATTCCACCCGTTCCCTGCGATGATGTATCTACTGATATCTCTTTGGCCAAAACACTCAAATCCGTCACATTTGCTATGGTTGATTTTTTCTGCTCATTCATACTCTCTTTTGTATAAATCCCATCTGTATTGGTCGCAATGATCACAAGATCTACCTCCATCAAAGCACCCGTCAATGCAGCTAATTTATCATTATCACCAAACTGAATTTCTTCTGTGGCAACGGTATCATTTTCATTAATGATCGGAATATAATGATTGTCCAGAAGCACATTAATCGTATTATAGATATTCTCCTTTGATTTCTCTCTTTTAAAATCTGCATATGATAAAAGGCACTGTGAGGTCAATAAACCCAGTTCCCTGAAACTCTCCTGGAAGATACGCATCAGATGAGGTTGACCAATCGCAGCCAACGCCTGTTTTACATTAATTTCCTGACCGCTTGACTCAAGTTTCACAAATTGCTTTGCCACGGCGATCGCCCCGGAACTAACAATAATAAAATCATGACTGTCCTTCAATTCTGATAATTGCCTGCCAATGTCTTCTATTTTACCTCTAGAGATCTGATTGGTCTCTTTGGTAAGCGTATTGGTGCCAATTTTTAAAAGCACCCGTTTTTTATCTGATTTGCCCATTGCCATATACATACCATTTATTCGTTACCAAATGTTGTAAACCAATAGGTCCTCTTTGGTGTAATTTATCCGTACTTATTGCTAATTCACCTCCTAATCCAAACTGAAATCCATCCGTGAATCTCGTGGATGCATTGTGATATACAGCTGCCGCATCCACCGCACTCAAAAAGAGCTTGGATTCATCCTCATCCTCAGAAATAATGGAAGCTGAATGTCCACCGCCATATTTATTAATCATGCCGATAGCATTGTCAAGAGATGCTGTACTGCCCAACAATATTTTATAATCTAAAAACTCCTCGAACCACAAAGATTCATCATCGGTCTTTTGAATTCCTGAAAACATCTTAATTCCGTCAGTGCCCAGTACTTCAACCTTTGCAGCTACAAGTTCTTGTATCAATTCTTTTACAAAACTCTCATATTCGGGCAAGGCCGTATCGATCAGCACCTTATCCAAAGCATTACAGGCAGATATCTTTGCCGTCTTTGCATTTAAAATAATCTGCAAGGCCTTTACTTTGTCAGCGTGTCTGGAGACATATACAAAATTATTCCCTCTGCCACTCACAATCACCGGGCAGGTAGCATGCTCCTTGACAAACGAAATGAGTCTTTCTCCACCCCTTGGAATAATGAGGTCTATTTTTTGATCTGGATTTCTAAGGAATTCTCTGGTTTGCGCTCTGTCATAATTCAGGTAGGTTACCCATTGTGTACTCACATGATTCTCTTCCAGAGCCTTGTGCCACAAACGCACAATGGCCAGGTTTGAATTCAATGATTCCTTACCTCCTTTTAACAAGATTTTATTTCCCGATTTAAAGGCTATTCCTCCCGCCTCAATAGTTACATCAGGTCTTGACTCATAAATGATCATGATCGTTCCAAAAGAAGCTGTTTTATTAAAAATTTCAAGACCATTATCATGCGTAAATCGAAATCTTTCAACCCCTACAGGATCTTCCTGTGAGGACAGCTGCTCCAGGGAATCTATCATTCCTTTTATTTTTTCTTCGTCTACTTTTAGACGATCATACATCGCCAAATCAGACCTGTCAAAGGCATTCATATCCAAAGCATTCGCCTGAAGAATATCTTTCTTTTCCAGCTCCACCAATCTGGCCATACTTTGCAGTACCGCATTTCGTTGATCAATTGTCAGTATCGTTTCCATCGTTCTTTTTACTTATTTCTTTACGAGTATTTTTGCCAGTACTCTTTTTAATGCCTCTATAAAGTCATCTATCTCTTTCTTGCCTACTGATAGCGGCGGTAAAATTCTCAGTAAATTCGGATCTGCTGAACCACCCGTAAAAATACCTTCTTCAAAAATCAACGCCCTTCTTATTTCTGAAACTGGAAAATCAAACCTCACCCCCAGCATCAGGCCTTTCCCTTTCACAGCTTTAATACCGTCAATTTCCTGAATTCGCTCTAAAAAATGATGCGAAACCATGGTTACATTCTCAATGAGCTTTTCAGACTCAATGACCTCCAAAACAGAAAGTCCGGCAGCACTTGCCAGGTGGTTACCTCCAAAGGTGGTACCCAATAAGCCATAGGAAGCTTTGATTTTATTCGAGATTAAAATTCCCCCAATCGGAAATCCATTCCCCATACCCTTAGCGATACTTATAATATCGGGGTGAATTCCATGATGCTGAAAAGAGAAAAACTGACCACTTCTACCATATCCTGATTGAATCTCATCAAGTATTAATATGGCCTTGTATTTTTTACAAAGTAATTCCAGAGCCTGAAAAAATTCTGTAGTTCCCTGATCGAGCCCTCCAACTCCCTGAATCCCTTCAATAATAACGGCAGCAATATCATTCTTTTTTAATTCCTGCTCGACCAACTCTTTATTATTCAAAGGAAGAAAAACAACTTCATGCTGACTATTCAACGGCGCATTGATCTTTTTGTTATCAGTTGCTGCTACTGCTGCAGAAGTACGACCATGAAATGCTTTCTCAAAGGCAAGGATCTTTTTCTTCCCTGTTTCAAAAGAAGCCATTTTCAAGGCATTTTCATTGGCTTCTGCTCCTGAATTGCACAAAAATAAATTGTACTCTTCACAACCCGATACGGCACCTAACTTTTTTGCAAAAGCCTCTTGAAGCGGGTTTTTTATTGAATTAGAGTAAAACCCCATTTTTTGAATTTGTTGGCTGAGCGCCGACACATAGGATTTATGTGAATGACCTATAGAAATCACACCATGCCCACCATAAAGGTCAAGGTATTTTTTGCCTTCTACATCCGTGACATAACATCCCTGAGCCGTTTCAGGAGTCACAGAATACAAAGGATATACATCAAATAATTCCATATCTATATCTTAAATCTGATTAATTTTATCATAAGAGGTAACGAGCCCCTTTATGATGGAAGAGCTCAGTCCCTGATGCTCCATCTCATTTAACCCTTCAATGGTACAACCGCTTGGGGTTGTCACCTTGTCAATTTCCTGTTCCGGATGACTTTGTGAGTCGATCAACAGACTGGCTGCTCCTAAACAGGTCTGCATCGACAGTTTTTGGGCCTCTTCACTGTGAAATCCTAACTGAACAGCCCCTTGAGTAGTGGCTCTGATAAGTCTCATCCAAAAAGCGATTCCACTTGCACATATCACCGTAGCCGCCTGCATAAGACTTTCGTCAATACACATGGTTTCTCCCAGCGCATTGAAAATGCTTTTTGCCAAATGAAAATTTTCTTTTCCGGATTCGTTGGCACTGATACAGGTCATCGATTGCCCAACGGAAATTGCCGTATTTGGCATACATCGTATTACTGGAACACCCTGTTTTACCACAGCCTCAATTTCCTGAATTTTTCTTCCCGTCGCTACAGAAATAATAGTGTGTTTGTTAGGATCTATCAAATCACTTATTTCTTCCAGCACTTCCATTAACTGAGCTGGTTGAACCGCCAGAATAATAATATTTGAATACTTTACGGCCCTTCTGTTATCCGTAGTTGTTTTTACCAATGATACTTTTTCAAAATGAGACAAGGAAGACGTATTTCTCTTGGTCAAATACAATGATTTGCAATTGATTTCCTTTTTTTGACTTAAGATCCCTACTGCGATTGAGTAGCCTAAATTCCCCACTCCTATGATGGCTATTTTCATAATTAATTTTTAAAAAAAGTTAGCTTTTAATGTAAGTCCTTCGGTCTGATCTAACCCAAACATGATATTCATGTTTTCCATAGCCTGACCGGAAGCACCTTTTAATAAATTATCAATCGCAGATGTAATCAATAATTTGTCCTTATGTTTTTGCAAATGAACCAAACACTTATTTGTATTAACAACCTGCTTTAGAAAAATCTCTTTCTCAGAGACAAAAGTGAAAGGTGCATCTTTATAAAAGTCCTTGAATAAGTCCAGGGCATCTTCGAGCGTTGCATCAAATCTGGTATAAGACGTAGCAAATATTCCTCTGCTAAAATTTCCTCGGTTGGGAACAAAATTTACGTCATATGTAAAATCTGGCTGAAGCATTTCAATATGTTGATTGATCTCTCCCAAATGCTGGTGATCAAAGGCCTTGTAATGAGAGAAGTTGTTATCTCTCCAGGTAAAGTGAGTCGTATTTGACAAAGAAACTCCAGCACCTGTGGCACCTGTTACCGCATTTACATGTACATCATCCTGCAACAAATTTTCGGCGGCCAATGGAAGTAAACCCAATTGAATGGCGGTGGCAAAACAGCCGGGGTTCGCAATATAGTTGGCTTCAACAATCTCCTTCTTAAAAACTTCCGGCAAACCGTACACAAAAGATTTGTCCATAAACACATGATCTTTTGTCAATCTGAAATCATTACTTAGATCAATAATTTTAGTTGCTGCGCTAAAAAAGTTTTCCTTTAAAAAAGCGGACGAATTCCCATGCCCCAGGCATAAAAACAGCACATCAACTTCCGAATTAATTTCACTGCCAAACTTCATGTGAGTATCTCCGAGAAGATCTCTGTGAACTTCCTGAATCTCGTTTCCTGCATTGGAGGTACTGTAAACAAAATTGAGATCTACACCAGGGTGATTCAATATCAGCCTTATGAGTTCTCCTGCTGTATAACCAGCACCACCAATAATTCCAGCCTGGATCATTTTTATGAATTTACGTGATTATATATTTTGCCTTGATTCGAATTGATTTTAATAAATCCTTTCGCATCATCTGCCGTCCAGCCTTCGTTTGTTTCACCATAACTGGCAAAGGAAGAACTCATCAGATCATGGTCGGATGAAATTCCGTTCAATGTAAATCTATACGGGTGAAGGCTCACAAAAACATCGCCGGAAACATTTTTCTGTGTATCACTTAAGAACACTTCAATATTTCTCATTACTTCATCTAAGTACTGCCCTTCGTGCAACAACATGCCATACCAGTTCCCTAATTGCTCTTTATGGTGCTGTTGCCATTTGGTAAGCGTATGCTTTTCCAACAAATGATGGGCTTTTATAATCACAAGTGGTGCCGCAGCTTCAAATCCAACCCTTCCCTTAATGCCAATAATGGTATCTCCTACATGGATATCTCTCCCTATGGCATAAGAGGAAGCTAATTTCTCCAAGGCTTCTATATTATTTACGGGCGTATCTTTTTTATCATTAACAGCTACCAATTCACCTTTCTCGAACGTTAATTTAACAGCTGATGCCTCCTTCTTTTCCAATTGACTGGGATAGGCTTCTTCTGGCAATCCTGCATGTGAGGTAAGCGTTTCTTCTCCCCCCACACTGGTACCCCACAATCCTTTATTAATAGAGTACTTGGCTTTTTCCCATGGAAGGTCCACACCATGCCCTTTTAAAAACTCAATTTCAGTCTGTCTGGATAGCTTATGATCTCTAATCGGGGTGATGATTTTAATGTCCGGAGCCAGGGTCTGGAAGATCATATCAAATCGTACCTGATCATTTCCTGCACCTGTACTTCCATGAGCAATATAATCGGCTCCCACTTTTTTTGCATAGTTTACAATTTCTATGGCCTGAACTATTCTTTCGGCACTTACAGAAAGCGGATAGGTATTATTTTTCAAAACATTGCCATAAATCAAATATTTCACCACCTTCTCATAAAATGTCTGAACGGCGTCGATAGATTTATAACTAGTGGCTCCTAACTGAACCGCTTTTTCTCCAATAGATGCGATTTCTTCAGCTTCAAATCCGCCGGTGTTCACACTTACTGCATGCACTTCATATCCTTCAACCTCTGACAGGTATTTTGCACAGTAAGAAGTATCCAAACCTCCGCTATATGCCAATACTAATTTTTTCATTTTTTTATACTTTAATAGTTTCGTCCACCATCATTTTGATCGTTTCCGTTTTATGATTTATTCGTTTTATCTTTTGATTTGTTACTTTTTTTTAAAAACAAACTTTGTTTGATCCTCTTTAACCTGCTAAGGCTTTTTGAATCGTAGGGATGGTCCTTTTTAGCTGTTTTCTTTCCGTCGTACAACATTCCAGTACAAAGACACATTTTTTTATCTGTTCTTTGCAAAACGTCATAATTGGTGCATGTCTGGCAACCTTTCCAGAATTCAGGATCGTCAGTCAATTCAGAAAAAGTTACCGGCTTATAACCCAGCTCATAATTTATTTTCATGACAGCCAAACCAGTCGTAATTCCGAAAATCTTTGAGTTAGGATACTTCGTTTCTGAATGCTTAAAAACCTTTGTTTTAATCTTTTTAGCCAAGCCTTGATTTCTAAAATCAGGGTGTACAATCAAACCAGAGTGGACCACAAAATTCTTTCCTCCAAAAGTTTCGATATAACAGAAGCCCGCAAACTTATCACCGTCCAGGGCAATAACAGCATTCCCTCCGCTAATTTTTTTCTCAATATAGGCTGGTGTCCTTTTGGCAATTCCTGTCCCTCTCTGTTCAGCTGACTTCGCAATTGTCTTGCTAATGATATCAGCGTATTTTGTATGTTTTATTGTTGCAATTACAATTTCCATTGTATTGAATTAAAATAAGTTTTGTAAATATTGTATTGATTTGCAGAGATGGACTCACCTATCTCCAAGAATATGACATACCCTTACGGGCGACGGCGAGAAATACGAACAACAGTCGTCAAAGTTTGACTTGAATAAACTTTAGTAGCTGATAAATTGTTCTGAAAATGCATTGTAAAAAATTGAAATGTGAAATGAAAAATGATCTAACCGTACTTATTTGCCCATGCGGCGCAAGGGACGGCGGCGATTCTGTCTAGGAGTAGTATGTAGCGTTTTCGTATTCACCCTGCAATATTACAACAATAATTCATTTTGAAAAAGAAAACTTTCAACATTTTTCAATCAAAATCAATTTCTATTGAGAATCAACTATTATTCGAGTTGATTTTTAATTGTTTCTCTTACAAAAGTGACAATTTCTTTCACTTCTGAGACCTCCATTTGTAAGATAACTGCTATTTCATGGAAACTTAACTTCCCTAAAATATACAAATCCACAATATTAGAAGTATTCACAGGCAACTTGTAATATACCTTTCTTAAAGCCGTTCTGTCGCTGGTCTCCTGGAATTGTTTTATCTGGTCTAAGCCAAGGAATAACTTAACACCTTCTTCCGAGGCGTCATAAGGCAATTCTGCAATACCTGTATCATTCTGATGGTAAGAAATATCATCCAGCTCTTCATTCATAATTAAATCATTTCCAGCATCTGCGGTAAAATTCTCTTCCAGCTGTTTCAATTCTTCTTCCAAGATCAGTTTAATACTTATCGCGTCTTTGTGCCAGGCTTCTGATTTGAAAAGCGACAACATTTTTGCATTCAGCAATTCAAACATAGCCATTCTCAGTGCTTCTGCATCTTTAGACTTATGTCCTCCTTTTTCGTATATCTCCAAAACCACCTCGTCAATTATTTCGCTCGACCTGTACATATTCTTTGGGAAATATCCCAGCTTCTCACCAACCCTGATTCGTTGCTTTGCATATGGATGTAATAAATGCACTATTGTCAGGGTCTTTTTTTCCGGATTCTGCTTTGATTTTGATTTGAGTGAAGTCATGGTCGTGGCATTTTATGTGTCTTCTAAAGTTACAAAATAAGTGGGATTTTTGAATTCTATTTTTCATAATTTATTCAACTATTTTCTACTTTTTCATGTGATTTCCAGGATCCATTTCATAGAAAAAATACAGACTTCTTACACTGATTTAAACTTAAAACACTGATTATCTACCTATTAAATTTGAAGTTTTTATCAGTTTTCAACAATTTTGCAATTTCAAGACCTTGCTTCTTTATTTTTGAGTGTAAGCATCACTACCATGACTCGAAAACCTTTTGAATTTACAACCTGTGGATTAAAATTAAGTGGTCAATCCTACGACACTAAAAATCCAAAGGGGGTAATCCTGCTGATACATGGAATGGGAGAATATGCAAGACGTTACGAAAGATCCGTTATTCCGGTACTTCTTAAAAATTCAATGGCCGTTGTTTCCTACGATCAGTTCGGACATGGAGATACGGAGGGAAAAAGAGGGCATCATCCCGGATACAACTGTATTTTAGATGCACTTGAAGAAGTACTCAGCAAAGCAAAAAGTTTATATCCCGAAGTACCTGTTTTTCTATATGGTCATAGTATGGGAGGAAATGTTGTGATCAATTATGCCTTGAGAAGACCCACAGGATTGTCAGGCCTCATTGCCACCAGCCCTTTTCTCAGACTGGCCTTTTCACCTCCCAAATGGAAAATGACCTTTGGAAAAATTATCGATAAGATTTACCCTTCTCTGACGATGCCCAATGAGCTCGATCTTCAGGCCTTGTCTAAAGATCAGGATGAAATCGAGGCCTATGCTTCAGATCCCATGGTACACGACAAGGTAAGCACCCGTTTCTCTTTAGAATTTATGGAAAAAGGGGCATGGGCAATGGAACACGCCGCAACCTTACACATACCTATGCTGCTTGTACATGGAACAAAAGATAGAATTACTTCTCATGAGGCTTCAAAAGAATTCGCGGAAAAGGGAGGTAAAAATTGTGAATTACACCTCATCGAAAACGGATTTCATGAATTACATCATGATCTTGAAAAGCAATTACTGTTCGACACTATTTGCGACTGGCTAAAGAAACAAATAACAATAACCTAAAATAAGAATGCTATGAAAAACTTACTTATGCTTTATTTACTCTTTCTGTCCTCCCAGCTGCTGGGGCAGACAAGTACTTTTATGGAAGTTGCTTTTATGAAGCCAACCGAAAAAAAGCAATCAAACCAAGCGCATTTTAATGTATTAAAAAATCTGGTGCCCGTCAGTGTAACCACTGAAAGGAACGTGCAACACAATTCCCTTGTTCAACCTTTTGACGGTATGGAGGAATTCGACAAGGGTTCATTCACAACGCATACACTGATCGAGCAGCTTACTGAACTAAATAGCGCAACACCGTTTAGTGTTTCTCACAATGCAACATTAGAACGATTTATCAGGGTCTACTTAAAGGACAGACGAGAATATTTGAATTCTTTACTCGGAAAATCCAAGTACTATTTTCCTGTTTTTGAATCCTATCTTGATAAATATGATCTGCCTCTGGAATTAAAGTATCTGGCAGTGGTTGAATCGGCCTTAAATCCCTTGGCTGTATCTCCATCAGGTGCCAAAGGTATCTGGCAATTTATGTATGGGACCGGCACTGACTATAAACTCTATATCGACTCCTATGTAGATGAACGATTCGATCCGGTAAAATCTACCGAAGCCGCCTGTGTCTATTTAAAACATTTATATACCACTTTTGGAGATTGGGATCTTGCGCTGGCTGCTTACAATTCCGGACCCGGAAACGTAAAAAAAGCAATCAGACGTGCCGGAGGCAATAAAAACTATTGGGAAATCAGACAGTATTTACCCCGCGAAACCAGTAGTTATGTCCCTGCTTTTTATGCAACGATGTATTTATTCACATATGCTGATTTCCATCATTTAAAAGCGAGTAAAACAGATGTGGCATTTGTCAATTCAGACACCCTGCATCTCAAGGGAAGTTTGAATTTTAAAGCAATTCAACGTAAAACAGGTATTGATTTGGGTCTCCTTAAATCACTGAATCCTCAATACAAAAAGGACGTTATTCCTTATGTATCGGGTAAAACGATGGTCCTGGCCTTACCAACGGAAAAAATGGTCGATTTTATGAAACATGAAACGGAACTCTATCAAATTGCCGTACCACATTCCATCAATTCTTCTAACGGCGTTATTCGGGTAAATAAAAACAACAGTTACCTGGTTAAAAACGGTGATAATCTCAACAGTATTGCTACTGCGCACGGAATAAGTCTTCAACAACTAAAAACATGGAATGGCCTACACACAAACTTTCTGATTGCTGATCAAAGGCTGGTGGTAACCGATAAGAAATTTCTTCCCCAAAAAACAACTGAATTATCTGATAATTATTCGTTCAGGAAGGATTCCAATAAAAAGAACCTTGTCACATATAAAGTAAAACACGGCGATACCCTGTTCAAAATCTCAAAACTATTTAACAATGTTCCAATTGACCAACTCAGAACAGCCAACAACCTGCAAAATGTAAATTATTTGAAACCAGGCATGAAACTAATTATTCAAAAGCCTGATAAAAACGACAATATTTAAAGCAAAGGTAAATCTTAAGATTTTGCTAAATAGTTGTCATAATTTCAAAAAAAATAGAATAAATAAAATTTTGTTCTATTTTTACCGTTTTTATAGCGAACATACTGACAATAACAATGATATTAATGAAATTGACGCGCAGCTATTTAGTCTTAATTTTCTTTTTCACCCTCGGCATTTCTTATGCACAGGATGGAAAAATGGAAGAGAACACGCTGGCAACGGAAAAGAGTAAAGATTCCATTCCTGAATCCAAATTAATTGCGACTACAAGTATTATCGATACAGTAAAAGTAGATACAACCCTCATCTTGGGAAAAAGTATCGCGATTATTGATCATATTGAAGTGAGCGAATTTGACAAAAAATGGTTGGATTCATGGAAAAATAATGTCATTGACAGCAGTTTGGTGATTAAACCCGAAGATACGCTGGGAAAACTGGTGATCGAGAATTTCACTACTGAACAATTAAAAGAACGAATCGCTCATCTGGATAGTCAAACTCCATTTAATTTTGAATACAATCCATCACTGGAAAAAATCATAAAACACTATTTAAAGAACAGACAGCAGACACTGGCTAATTTAATGGGAAAGGCAAAATACTATTTCCCTCTGTTCGAAGAGCACTTGGCAAAATATGATATTCCAATGGAGTTAAAATATCTTGCTATTGTTGAATCAGCCTTAAAGGCCAACGCTACTTCTCGGGTTGGAGCCAAAGGATTGTGGCAATTTATGTATGGAACCGGGAGAGAATATGATTTGAAAGTAAGTTCCTATGTGGATGAAAGATGTGACCCGATTCGAGCCACAGAAGCAGCATGTCAATATTTATCGAAACTTCATGGGATTTTTAACGATTGGGATCTCGCCCTGGCAGCTTATAATTCAGGTCCTGGAAATGTAAACAAGGCCATTCGAAGATCAGGCGGTCAAAAAAATTACTGGAATATTCGTCACTATTTACCCCGTGAAACAGCAGGGTATCTTCCCGCTTTTTACGCTACCTATTATATCTTTGAATATGCGGACGAACATCAGTTATACGCTAAAAACGATGTACTACACACCTTTGAAACAGATACAGTGGTGGTAAAAAGACAAATTTCTTTTGACCAGATTCATAAGGTCCTGGGGACGGATACAGAGTTAATTAGCTTTTTAAACCCCCAATATAAATTGAAAATTATTCCTGTAGTAAAAGGAAGAGATTACACCTTGACTTTACCAAAATTCGCCTCTGGAAGTTTTGTCTCTAATGAGGCTCAAATTTACGCCTATGCCGAGGCAGATGAAGCCAAACGCGAAAAGCCAATGCCAAAATACTTTGAAGCGAATGACAGAATCAGGTATCGCGTAAAAAGTGGTGATTACTTAGGGAAAATCGCTAACAGATATGGCGTTTCGGTCAATAGCATTAAACGATGGAATGGTTTAAAAAGTAATAACTTAAGGGTGGGTCAGCGATTGACCATCTACCCTAAAAGAGCCGTTGCAAGTTCAAGCACAAGCACTCAAAAAAAATCAAGCCCAAAGAAATCTGCACCTAAAGGTAAGTATTCTACCTATGTAGTTAAAAAAGGAGATTCGCTTTGGTTGATTTCACAAAAGTATCCGAAAGTTTCTGTTGCTCAATTAAAAGAATGGAACGATATTTGGAGTACGAAAAGTCTGAAACCAGGAACCGAACTCAAAATTTACTAAGATTCTTTTGAGTATGGGTTATCCAAAAAAACCTTTACCATGTTTAAAAGAATTACCCTTCTACTTTTTTGCTTTAGCATCTTAATTTCTTGTGGGAAAAGCGATACAGTTACACTTGTGTCTTCCACAGGAAGAATCAATCATGTGCTAATTGTAATTAATGATGCTGACTGGGATGGAAGAGTTGGAGATGCCTTAAAAGAAATCATTGGGGAACCGGTTATTGGACTCCCTCAGGAAGAAAATCAATTCACAGTTACCCAGGTCGATCCCCGCACTTTTAATGCCTTATTCAAACGAAACAGAAACATTCTTTTTGTTGGCGTGGATACTATAAATCAAGTGTATACAAATTCTAATATTTATTCCAGTCCGCAGACGACCCTGACTATTCTGGCAAAAGACAAGGAAACATTGATAAAAAGTATTGCAGATAGCAAAGACGAAATCCTCAACACTTTCAAAAAAAATGACCTGGCCTTGTATCAAAGAAAAATCACGAAGGATTTACAAAACATAGAAGATATTCAGACCTTAAAAAATTTAGGCATTAGCTTGCAGATTCCTTTTGATTATAAACTGGTGGATGATACGGGACAGTTTCTTTGGTATCGTAATTCTACTGACAGAGGATTGTTAAATATCATTGCCTATGAAATACCTACTTTTGGCGAGCCTTATACGAAAGAAACGTTGGTGTCATTCAGAGATTCAATTGGCAAGAATTTTATTCCGGGTCAGTTTGACAATACCTACATGCGAACTGAACCTAATTTCACACCCATAACCACTCCCTTAGAGTTAAATGGTATGAAGGCAATAGAATCAAGAGGTCTTTGGTTTGTTGAGGGTGACTTTATGGGAGGTCCTTATCTGAGTTATACCCTGGATGATGCTGAAAACGAACGACTGATTGTGATTGAAGGATTTAGCTACTCCCCTTCTTCTAAAAAAAGAGATGTCGTTTTTCAATTGGAAGCAATTCTAAAAACCGTTCAAAAAAAATAAGAATACCATTTATTAGTCCTCAAGATCTAAATTAGCAGTGGTATAGGTCTGCAATTCGCCTTGTTCATTCCCATAGATCAGAAAGGCTTTTAGTTCTTTGTGCTCTTCAAGAAAGCTTGTTGTTTTTTCGAGTCCCATGGCCATAAAAGCTGTGGCATAAGCATCCACATCAGCGCAGTCTACCTCACCAATAACCGAGGCACTTAAGAGATTACTTTTACTAGGATAGCCCGTTTTGGTATCGATGGTATGTGCATACTTTTCACCGGTTATCGAATCCACTTTAAACTTTCTATAGTTTCCCGAAGTGGCAATACACTCGTTGTCTAAACCAATAATTGTCTGGAATGACCTCGAACCATCAAAATTAGGTTTCTCTATGGCAATTCTCCAGACCTGTTTTTTCGCGTTCTTACCCCTTGCACGTATTTCACCACCTATTTCCACCAGATAATTGGTCACCTCATTACTTTCCAAAAAACGACCGATGATATCAACGGCGAAGCCTTTGGCATTGGCATTAAAGTCAAGAAACATTTCAGGGTATTTTTTGATTAATTTTGAATTCTCCAGCTTTAATTTTTCAAATCCAACATATACTTTCAGACTATCAACAATCTCCTGATTCATATTATCAATAGGATCTCCTGGTCCAAAGCCCCAGGCATTTACCAACGTTCCGATGGTCGGGTCAAAAGCACCCTGGCTCTGTTCGTGAATAATGGCAGATTTTTCAAAAACTTCCTGAAACAATTCATCCACAATGACGCTTGTATCTCCATTATTAATTCTTGAAATATCAGAATTGGGAATATACGTAGATAGCGAGCGATTCATCGCATGGATTAAACTATCGATATCTGTTTCTGAAATACGATTGTTCTGATCATTCATAGTAATATGAAAACTCGTGCCAAACGCCAGTCCCTGCAATTGTTTAAAGGGTTTATCGATTTTCTTCTGACAAGAAAATGTCAGAAAGATAATGAAGAGTAAGAGTCCTTTTTTCATATCAAAAATTATATATTCTTTAACACACAAAGATAAGATTTATCTTAGTTTTGCCTTTAGCTTTTTTTTAGCAAAATATGTCAAACAAAGCAAAATATTTAATAGTTTTGTTTTTAAATTAAATTCTATTCAAATTATGAAAAAAATATTTTTTGGAGCCATCATTCTTTCGGTTCTGTTAACTTCATGTGTTTCAACAAAAAAATACGCAGATTTAGAGTCTCAACACAACAAAACGAAAGAGGAACTGGTAGATGCAAAGGCTGAATTACAATCGTGTTTAGTGGATAAAGACCACTTAATGGAATTAAACAAATCTTTAAAAGAAGACAAGGCACGTTCCATTCAGCAGGTAGAAAATTTGACTGTTTTAACACAATCTTCTTCTGACAACATTAAGGAGGTGATTGCTCAATTAAGTGAAAAAGATAAATACATCAATGGAGTTCGTGATGCGATGACGAAAAAAGACTCTATCAACCTGGCGCTGGCCTTTCAGTTGAAAAAAGATCTTGCTGCCGGAATTCAGGATGAAGATATTCAAATTGATGTAGAAAAAACGGTGGTTTATATTTCTATCGCAGATAAAATGTTATTCAAAAGCGGAAGTGCAACAGTATCAGACAGAGCAAAAGAAGTTTTGGGTAAAGTTGCTACTGTTGTAAACAGCAAGCCAGAAATGGAAGTACAAGTTGAAGGGTATACTGATAATGTGCCAATCAGTACTAAGAATATGAAAGATAACTGGGATTTAAGTGTTGCCAGAGCTACATCAGTAGTTAGAGTTCTACAAAACGATTTTGAAGTTGCGCCAAGCAGATTAATCGCAGCAGGTAGAAGTGAATATGTTCCTTTAGCATCTAACGATACTGCAGAAGGAAGATCTACCAACAGAAGAACCAGAATTGTTATTCTTCCAAAATTAGAAGAGTTTTTCGATATTCTTGAGCAAAAGCCTGAATAGATCGAACATAATACATCAAATAAAAAAACCTTTCAGTTTTTCTGAAAGGTTTTTTTATGCTTCTAATATTCCAATTACATATTGCATATAAACCGGGTGCTTTACAAGGCTGTGGTGGTCACCATCCTCAATGAGGCATAAATCAGCATAAGCAGTATTAGAGGCAAGCAACTTGGTGCTATTTTCATAATGTACCAGCTTATTTAATTTACCATGAACCATATATACCGGAACCTGAATTTTCTTAAAATAAGAGGCTGTATCAAATTTATACGTAGGAATATACTTTATAAATGGAAACAAGGGATAATACTTTAGGGCCGTAAACTTTAAATCGTATAAAGGCGATTCAAGAATTAATTTGTTTGGCTTAAACTCACTTGCCAGATAAGATGCAAAAGTAGACCCGATACCTTTACCATACAAAGTGATCTCTGATTCATCATAGATTGAAATCATATGTTTATACCATTGCTTTACATCAAGAAAGGTATCCTGTTCACTAAACTTTCCTTCACTTTTTCCATAACTTCGATAATCTATGACTAAAAGGTCGTAATGTAATTTATTAAATCGATAAGCCATTGTTCCCCAATGTTCGACATTACCAGAATGTCCGTGCATTAGTATTATCAGGCCTTTTGAGTTCTTTGTTTTGAACAGTACACCATTTTGATTAACGCCATCCGACATCAGTAAATCGATCTCCTCGAAGTCACCCGCAAAACGAAAATGATAGGTTTTAGCTAGTTTCTCCGCATGGAGAATAAACTTCTCTTGCAGCAAATAAAGAGTCAGGCTAACCACCAAAACACCTGTTAAAAAAACACCAAAAATTACCAGTGTAATCGACATATCACCTTTTATTTAGAAGCAAATAACCGTAGAATAAAAAAGGCACCTAAGGGTGCCTTTTTTCGTAGTGTTATAATGACTTTGGTTATCCACCAAAATCGTCAAATCGAATATTTTCATCTGCCATACCGAAATCTTCACCCATTTTCTGAACCGCCTGGTTCATCATTGGAGGTCCACAGAAATACAATTCAAGGTCCTCAGGAGCGTCATGCTTCGACAGGTACTGATCGATCACAGCCTGGTGTACAAATCCTAAGAAACCATCACCCTCTGTATCGTCAATATCTTTCATTACCTTCCAGTTATCTTCTTCTGTTGGTTCAGATAATACTACAAAGAATTTAAAATTTGGAAACTCTTTTTCCAGGTCTCTGAAATGATCCAAATAGAACAATTCTCTTTTCGATCTTCCTCCGTACCAATAGGTAACTTTTCTTCCTGTTTGTAAGGTTTGGAACAAGTGATATAAATGTGATCTCATTGGTGCCATACCGGCTCCACCACCAACATACAACATCTCAGCGTCCGATTCATTGATAAAGAATTCTCCATAAGGTCCTGAAACAATTACCTTATCACCTGGTTTTTGATTAAAAATATAGGAAGAGGCAATCCCCGGATTTACATTCATCCAGTTATTCTTTGCTCTATCCCATGGCGGTGTAGCAATACGAACATTCAACATGATGTTTCTGCCTTCTGCCGGGTAAGAAGCCATTGAATAAGCTCTTTCCACATTCTCCGTATTTTTCATTTTCAAAGGCCAAAGATCAAATTTGTCCCATTCCAACTTAAATTTTTCCGGGTCACCTGGATGTTCTTTAGGGTGCGCTGTAATATCCATATCCTGAAAGCTCACCTCTGTAGAAGGAATCTCAATCTGGATATACCCACCTGGTTTATAATCCATATCTTCCGGCAATTCAACTACAAACTCCTTAATAAAAGAAGCAACATTATAATTTGATTTTACAGTTGCCTCGAATTTCTTAATTCCAAAAATCTCTTCAGGAATTGTAATTTCCATATCTTCTTTCACCTTTACCTGACATCCCAAACGGGCTCCTGCTGCTAATTCTTTTCTGGTAAAGTTAGGTACCTCGGTTGGAAGTGCTTCTCCTCCACCTTTTAATACGTGGCATTCGCACTGTAAACAGGTACCTCCACCTCCACAAGCAGAAGGTAAAAATATTTTTTCCTGACTTAAAGTTGTCAAGAGGGTACTCCCTGTTTCAACTTCAACCTCTTTTTGTCCGTTTATCAAAAGTTTCACTTTCCCTGACGGAAGTAATTTCGCCTTCGCAACCAATAATACGGTCACTAATATGAGTATTAAGACTAATGTAAATACGATACTTGCTACTATTGGACTCATTATCTATTTGATCTTTAATAAATATTATAACTTAATTCCTGAAAAACTCATAAAAGCAATGGCCATCAATCCAGTGATCACAAAAGTGATTCCTAATCCTTTTAGAGGTTGTGGTACATTTGAGTAGGCAATTTTTTCCCTGATCGATGCAATAGCTAAAATTGCAAGAAACCAACCAATACCTGAACCAAAACCATATACGGCCGATTCAGAAACATTGACAAAGTTCTTTTGCTGCATAAATAATGAGCCTCCTAAAATGGCACAGTTTACAGCAATCAATGGAAGGAAAATACCTAAGGCGCTATACAGTGCCGGAGCAAATCGTTCTACAATCATTTCAACAAGTTGCACCATGGATGCAATCACAGCAATAAACATGATAAAACTTAAAAAACTGAGATCAATATCCTCATATCCGGGTCCCATCCAGGCAAGTGCGCCATCTCTTAGCACATAAGTATCCAATAAATAATTCGCAGGTACAGTGATGGTTAAAACAAAGATAACCGCAGCACCTAATCCAACCGCAGTTTTAACCGTCTTTGAAACGGCCAGATAAGAACACATTCCGAAAAAATAGGCAAATACCATATTTTCTATAAAAATGCTTCGAACAAACAAACTTAAATATGCTTCCATGTTATATTTTTTACTCAGCCCTAAAAATTCTATGACAGGGCTTAACTTTTATTAATATTATTCTTCTATCAGTTTTCTATTCTTTGATCTTTGGAACCAGATGAGTACACCAACAACAATCAATGCCATTGGAGCCAGCATCATAAACCCATTGTTCTCGTACCCATAATGGTATAATCCCGTAGATTCAGCAACTGTTTTTCCTTTGTGTCCCAATACTTCGATACCCATCAATTTCCCAGAGCCTAATAACTCTCTAAAAAACGATACGATGATCAAAATAACAGCATAACCTATTGTGTTTCCAACGCCATCGAGGATGGATTTCCAGGGTCCGTTACCTAAGGCAAATGCCTCAAACCTACCCATTATGATACAATTGGTAATAATCAATCCAACGAAAACAGATAATTGCTTACTAACATCATATGCGAAAGCTTTTAGCACCTGATCAACAAGAATTACCAAAAAGGCTACAATCAATAACTGTACGATAATTCGAATTCTGTTCGGTATCAAATTTCTCAATAAAGACACAATCAAGTTTCCGAATACAAGCACGAACATTACAGCCAAAGACATCACAATGGCAGCTTTTAATTGAACCGTAATAGCCAAGGCAGAACATATTCCTAATACCTGAACCGTAATTGGGTTATCATCATTTAAAGGATCGACAAGCAATCGTTTATTCTTTTGCGAAAACAAAGCTTCTTTTTCTGCCATCATTAATTATTTTTAAAGTATGGTAAATAGTTTCCTAATCTTTCTTCAATCATGTTCGAAACACCGTCAGAAGTAATCGTCCCTCCTGAAATGGCGTCTACTGAATGTTTTGGATCACCAGTCACTCCAGTTTTAAGTGCTACAACCGAGACGAATTCCTGATTATCATCAAATATGGTCTTGCCAATATATTGATCTTCATACCAAGACTGATTGATCTCAGCACCTAAACCTGCCGTCTCACTGGCATGGTCAAACGATGCTCCTACGATCGTATTCATGTCACTATCTAAGGCTAAGTAACCCCAAATCTCCTTCCAAAGACCAGCTCCAAATAATGGAACAACGTAAAACTTTTTACCATCTTTCTCGGCAATATATAAAGGAAACGCCTGCTCTTCGTTTGGCTTTCTCGTTTCCTTCATCAGCTCAATTTTAAAGGCGTCAACATCGGTATTCACTGAACCGTCTGCATTTAATGCCAACTCCTCTTTCACATATTCCGAGAATATTTTTCCGGCTTCATTTCGATCTACATTGACACCAATCGTAGACAATATATTCTGCATTTTTTCTTTCCTTACATTTTCTGCCTGTAATGGTTTTAACGATGTCGCTGTAAAGGCCAAAGCCGCAGCTACAACAATTACCATAATAATCGCAAAAATAAAGGTGTATAAATTACTATTCCTATCCATAATTATGCGTTAACTTTTTGTAATCTCTTTTTTCTTCTTTTTACATTACCTTCCACCACGTAATGGTCAATCGTTGGTGCAAAGACATTCATCAACAAAATGGCCATCATCATTCCTTCCGGCAGTGTTGGATTAACAACTCTGATCAGAATTGCGAAGATCCCAATCAAAAATCCGTAGATCCATTTCCCTTTTGTTGTTTGCGCTGCAGAAACCGGGTCTGTGGCCATAAATACTAAACCAAAAGCAAACCCTCCAGCTAATAAATGTTGCCACCATGGGAAGTTCAATAATTCATTCGTTTCACTGCCAATAGCATTGAAAATCAGTCCCATCAAAGAAGCTCCTAGTAAACAGGAAAGCATCACTCTCCAGCTGGCAATTCCAGTGAATAAAAGTAAGGCTGCACCGATTAAAATCATTAGCACCGATGTCTCTCCTACAGAACCGGGAACATACCCCATAAACATATCCATCCAAGAATAATCTATGATAGAACCACCCGCAAGTGCCCCTAAAATGGTTTCTCCTGAAACACCATCAGCAACTGAATCAGCCACCCATACTGTATTACCCGACATATAAGGTGCATATGAGAATAACGCAAATGCCCGAGCAACAAGCGCAGGATTCAGAATATTCATACCCGTTCCTCCGAAAGCTTCTTTACCAATAATAACTGCAAAAAATACAGATACTGCCAACATCCACAAAGGAAGATCAATAGGCATAATCATCGGTATCAATAAACCTGTTACCAAATACCCTTCATTCACATCATGTCCTCTAAAAATAGCATAGGCAAATTCAATTCCCAATCCTACTCCATAGGAAACGATAATCATTGGTAAAAAGCGTAATGCTCCAAAAATAAAGTAATCCATAAAACTCTGGCCTTCACCCATGTTCTGGTAACCAATGTTCCACATGCCAAATATTAAGGCTGGTAATAAAGCAATAACCACGGTGATCATTACTCTTTTTAAATCTATCCCATCTCTGATATGCGCACCATACTTGGTTGTATGGTTCGGTACAAAAAGAAAAGTATCAATCCCGTTGAATGCAGGAGCGTATTTTTCAAATTTTCCACCTTTGTCAAAATGGGGCTTAATTGTATCTAATTGTTTTCTAAAAAAATTCATTTAGCCTACTTCTTTTATCATTAAATCTAATCCTTCACGAATAATCTGTTGTGCTTCGATCTTCGATGTACTAACAAAATCAATCAATGCGAAATCTTCAGGAGCTACTTCGTAAATTCCTAAATTTTCCATTTTCTCTATATCTTGAATCATGGCAGCTTTCAGCAATTGCATAGGATAAATATCCATCGGCATTACTTTCTCCATTTCTCCTGTGATTACAAAAGCTCTTTCTTCACCATTTAAATTGGTATCAAGATCATATTCCTTATTTGGAGATAACCACGAAAAGAAGGTTCTACTTGCACTAAATTTATGGTTTCCTACAAAAGGCATCCATCCGAAAAACTCATAATGATCACCTTCAGGAATCACGCTCACTGAATCATGGTAAAAACCAAGAGCGTCTTTAGGGCCCACGGCTTCCCCTGTTAAAGGATTTCCACTGATCATTCTACTTTTGCCTTCTTTTAACTTTCCAGCAACGATATCCTTTAACTGAGTTCCTTGAATCAAGGAGTAATATTGTGGACCATCCACCTGGCTACCGGCTAAGGCAATCACTTTAGACGGATTGTACTTTCCTGTTAAAAATAAGCTTCCGATTGAGGCAACATCCTGTGGATTCACAACCCAGACACGATCTCCTGAATTAATAGGATCAACATGAGCAATCTGAATACCTACATTTCCTGCAGGATGCTTTCCAGTCACTTTGTGCAATTCTACACCTGTCAACTGATTCAAGAAACTATCCGATGTTCCCACCGACAAATGAACTTTTCCTTCTGTCAATTTAGCCAAGGCGTCAATACCTGCCTGAAATTCTTTTTCTCTACCTTCAAGAGCCAGGATATGCGAGGCCGCTAAAGGTGCGGTTGCATAGGCTGAAATAAAAATAGCTTTTGGGCTATCCTCCGGATTGGCAACAATATCATAGGGTCGTTGTTGAATCATTGGCCAGCACCCGCTTTCTAACAAAGCCTCCTTAACCTGAGGTCCCGCCAACTTACTTGGATTCTTGGACCCAAAATCAACGAAAGTATCCTTGTCATCGGCAGTGATTTTAATAGATAAAATCTTACGTTTTGCCCCTCTTACAACCTCTTTAATAACCCCACTCACTGGTGAAACAATCTTTATCTGATCGTTACTTTTTGCATGAAATACTGCATCACCAACATTCACCTTTTCGCCTTCCTTTACGGCCAACTTAGGTAATATTCCTTTAAATTCAGGTGGATTTACAGCAAAAGTTTTAGAGCGGTTGGCCGAAGATATCACTTGATTGGCCTCTCCTTTGAGCTTAATGTTTAAGCCCTTTTTAATTTTAATGTCTGTAGACATACTTTGCTTAATTAAATTTATTTCCCTTTGGCCTTACTTTGCCTTAAAACAGGAAAAATCAATTGTTTCTTAATCGAGTGCAAATTTAATAATTAATATTTTATAGATTAGCATTTAGTTAACATTTATTTGGATTGATTAACTGATTTTTATTTTGTTCAATTTTATGAATGAAATCTGCTAAATTATTTATACAACGACTTAGAATACAGATGCCTACAAAATATCGATTTAAAAAAAATACACCTATCTTATGGATTTTTGTATTGTTTCTTGGCCAATTGCAGGCACAGCAAAATAATATCATTCCTCCTCCACTGCATATTAAATCCATACAATTCAAACCTCTCAACCCGGAAGCGTATGCTCCCATCGTTAAATTAGGAGAAAAATTAATACTCAGTTTTGACGACATAAATTCAGAAGAGAGGATCTATTCCTACAAGATTGAACACTGTGATTACAACTGGCAAAAATCTGATTTATCATCAACAGAATATATGACAGGATATGCCACAGATCGTATTCGAAACTACCAAAATTCATTTAACACCTTACAGTACTATACTCATTACGAACTTCAGGTTCCAAATAAGAATAACAGCATAAAAATCAGTGGAAATTATCTGATTAGCATACTTGATGATTTCGGCAATGTGTTATTTACCAGAAGGTTTATCATGTATCAACCAAAGGTCAATGTTGCGGTAACGGCACATCGAAGTACAGATCCTTCCGTAATCAATGAAAAACACAGTATACAATTTATCATAAATCATCCGAATTTAAGATTAAACGATCCTTACCGTGAAATAAAGGTTGACGTATACCAAAACAACGATTGGAATTCTGTTATAAAAGAACTCAAGCCAAAGTACACCAGAGGCACCCAGCTATGGTATAATTATATTGATGGCATCTCCTATTGGGCTGGAAATGAATATCTCTATTTTGACAGTAAAGAAATCAGAAATGCAACCAATAATATTTTTAAAACAAGGCTCGATAATATTTTTAACACCTACCTGTATGCCAACGAGGCCAGGGGTAACAGACCCTATTCTTTTTATCCTGACGTCAATGGTAATTTTGTTTTAAGGACCTTAGATGCTGAAGATGTCGGTTTGGAAGGAGATTATTCTTTTGTGCATTTTACCTTACAATACAATGATAATTTCGATCAAGATGACATTTATATCTATGGCAATTTTAATGATTGGCAAATAACCGAAGAAAACAAAATGACCTATAATCAAGCGTCAGGATTTTATGAGGCCAGAATCATGTTTAAACAGGGTTTTTACAACTACACCTATGTGGCAGTGGACAAAAACTACCGAATAAACCCTTATAAAGTTGAAGGGTCCTTCTATCAAACAGAAAACGAGTATACTGTCATTGTATATTATAGAAAATTCGGTGATCGCTATGACCAGGCGATTGGCTTAGGCTCCACAAATTCTAAAAAATTATTGAATTAATCGGGAAGCCTGAGCCTGATTTATTCTTTTCAAATGCTACGAGCCTTCTTTTAGGTATCCACTTTTTTTGAACTTTTCTCAAGTTTTCGCATCTTTATAGGATAAACCGAACCTGATGAAAGAACTACTCCTTATTTTTTTACTGATCTCCTGTTATACGCTCCCGGCGCAAAGAATTATCAACCTACCTCACGAAGAAGCCAAAAACAGTACGTGGGAAAATCCAGAAAAACAATATATGTCTGACATTTGGCAAACTGAAGTGGTTACAAACGTTTCAACACCAACGCTTGCCTATTTTCAGGCAGACCCCGAAGTAAATACAGGCGTCTCAGTTATTGTGGCACCTGGTGGAGGGTTATATGCTTTAAGTATTGAAAGTGAAGGAAATCAGGTGGCTGCCTGGTTAACACAAAAAGGAATAAATGTATTTGTACTCAAATACAGATTGGTTCCCACAGGAGAAGATGGAGTTGCCGATATCTCCACTCTGGCAGAAAAAAATCCAGCCAAAATTGGTGAAGAAGTGGCCAAAGTCTTACCCTATTCTATCGCTGACGGTCTGGAAGCGATCAACTATGTGCGAACAAATGCTTCAGAACTTGGTGTTGACACTGAAAAAATTGGCTTTATGGGCTTTTCGGCGGGAGGTGCAGTTACGATGGGAGTAGCCTATAACTATTCAAAACACAACAGGCCTGATTTTTTGGTTCCGGTATATGCCTGGACTGACGCTATGCCAGTTCAAACACCTAAAAAGGATGCTCCTCCTATGATTGTTATATGTGCTTCCGACGATCCTCTTGGCTTGGCTCAGGGTTCAGTTGACATTTATAACTCCTGGTTACGATCGGAGTTGAATGCAGCTTTACACATGTATTCAAAAGGAGGTCATGGTTTTGGAATGAGAGAACAAGGATTGCCTTCTGACTCATGGATTGAACGGTTTTATGAGTGGTCAATAACTGAAGGTATAACGGTACACGCTGAATAAAAAATATCTTTTTCCTCCTAAACTTTTACATGTATGCGTATCACAAAACAACTTGCAAAACAATTAAAAGAAGTACATTTTGGTGGTAACTGGACTGCTTCAGACCTAAAAAAACAGTTGAATGACGTGAACTGGAAAGAGGCAAATATTCAAATTTATTCATGCAATAGTATTGGAACTCTGGTCTATCATATGAATTATTATATCAGAACGGTGACCAGAGTTTTGCAAGGACATTCTCTGGAATCAAAAGATTCCGAAAGCTTCAAACACCCTCCTATCGATTCAGCTGAAACATGGAGCAAGGCTCAGCGACAATTTTTTGAAGAGGCCAGGATTTTTGAAGCGCTTTTACAAGAACTTCCGGAAGACAGCCTTTGGGAGGATTTTACAGACCAGAAGTATGGGCATTATTACAGAAACCTGATGGGTATCATTGAACATTTCTATTACCATCTTGGGCAAATTGCGCTCATTAAAAAAATCATTAAAAGCGATCATTGGTCTTAGAATATTTCTAATGAACCGAATCTATATTTCTGTAAATCTCAAAAAGGGCCAAAAAGCCACACTTACATATTTTTAAATAACATCCTTACTTTTTTCCGAATATTCTTATCAATAACTACCCAGGTGTGAATTATTGAAAAAAAAATAAGTACTTGGCCCGTTTTTTCGCACTTGTCACTTTCTCTACACAAGTAATGATATTCGTCATGTTTTGAAGTCTTTCTTATCAATAATTTTGTCTGGTAATTCAAACATGATTAACAAAATCTCAAAAATATGAATATCAGCCACATTGAACACATAGGAATCGCCGTAAACAGTATAGAAGCATCCATTAAGTACTACGAAGAAGTACTAGGCCTGAAATGCTATTCAGTTGAAGAAGTCGCAGATCAAAAAGTTAAAACTGCGTTTTTCCAGGTCGGTGACACTAAAATTGAACTTTTAGAAAGCACTTCTCCTGAAGGACCGATCGGGAAATATATTGCTAAAAAAGGAGAGGGCATACATCATATAGCCTTTGCAGTGCCGAATACAACTGAAGCTCTTGAAACTGCTGCCCAAAAAGGTGTACAACTTGTTGACAAAGTTTCTCGACCAGGAGCTGAGGGATTAAACATAGGGTTCCTGCACCCACGCTCAACGCATGGTGTTTTAACTGAACTTTGTTCCAAATAAATACCACAAAATAAACATAACTATAGAGATCATTTAAAAAAGAAGCCATGGTTAATCAAACAAAAATTAATGAGCTCATTCAAAAAAGGGTAAAAGCTAAATTGGGTGGTGGAGAAAAAAGAATTGAATCTCAGCATGCCAAGGGAAAACTAACAGCCAGAGAAAGAATCGATTTGTTGCTGGATGATGACAGTTTTGAAGAATTCGACATGTTCGTAACACATAGAACGAAATCATTCGGTTTAGATAAGCAGAAATTCTTATCCGATGGGGTGATCACGGGTCACGGTACCATTGACGGAAGAATTGTGTATGTATTTTCTCAGGATTTTACCGTTTTCGGTGGTTCACTTTCTGAAACCTACGCCTTAAAGATCTGTAAGATCATGGATATGGCCATGAAGATTGGCGCACCGGTAATCGGTTTAAATGACAGTGGTGGTGCCAGAATTCAAGAAGGAGTCAGATCTCTGGCCGGATATGCAGAAATTTTCCAAAGAAATATAATGGCTTCTGGGGTGATTCCTCAGATTTCATCTATTCTGGGGCCCTGTGCCGGTGGTGCCGTTTATTCACCTGCACTTACAGATTTTACCGTCATGACCGACCAAACCAGTTATATGTTTGTTACCGGGCCAAAAGTGGTGGAAACGGTAACAGGTGAAATTGTATCGACTGAAGAACTCGGGGGTGCTCAAATACATTCAACAAAATCAGGTGTTTCTCACTTCTTAGCTGAAAATGATCAAGAGAACATCCTGCTCCTGCGTAAATTAATGAGTTACCTTCCATCAAACAACCTGGAAGACCCACCAATTATAAAATGTACGGATCCAATTGACCGGTTAGAAGACAGGTTAAACGAATTCATACCTGAAAACCCGAATCAACCCTATGACATGGTGCACGTGATCTCAACGATTACTGATAGAGGTGAATTCATGGAGGTACACAGAAACTATGCCCGAAACATTGTCGTCGGCTTTGCCAGGTTCAACGGAAGGCCTGTTGGTATTGTTGCCAATCAACCAAAGTACTATGCAGGCGTTCTGGATATTGAAGCCTCCAGAAAAGCCGCCCGTTTTGTGAGATTCTGCGACGCCTTTAACATTCCATTAGTGACTCTTGTAGATGTCCCTGGATTTTTACCGGGTACTGGTCAGGAATACGGAGGAATTATTCTTCATGGAGCCAAATTACTCTTTGCCTATGGAGAAGCAACGGTTCCCAAGGTCACTATAACCTTGCGTAAATCTTATGGTGGTGCTCATGATGTAATGAGTTGTAAACAACTGCGAGGAGATATTAATTACGCATGGCCTACGGCCGAAATTGCTGTGATGGGAGCCAAAGGAGCCGTTGAGGTATTAGAGGGCAGAAATATCAACAAAATCGAAAACGACGAGGAAAAAAGTAAATACATCTCTCAAAAAGAAGATGAATACACTAAAAAATTCGCCAATCCATATGAAGCTGCCAAATACGGCTTCATTGATGACGTCATCGAGCCCCGCAATACGCGATTCAGAATTATCAGAGCCCTAGAGCTACTTGCAAATAAAAAAGAGGTGAACCCTCCTAAGAAACATTCAAATATTCCATTGTAATGATACTATCTATTATTTTAATGTCTCAGTTAAGAGAAGGCTATCTGATCCTTTTTTCAGGTTTGATTATTGTATTCAGTGCCTTGTTAACCTTGTCCCTGTTTTTTAAGTTCGGTTTACCCTGGATGCTTTTTGTGTACAAAATTATCACCAAAGGTCCGGACAAGAAGATCAAAGACATTCCGATGGCTTCAAATCAGAAATTTACAGGTGAAGAAGCAGCCGTTATTGCCGCTGCTATCCATATGTATCTCAATGAGCAGCACGACTTTGAAAACCCGATACTCACCATAAAAAAAGCTGAGAAATCATATTCACCTTGGAGTTCCAAGATTTATGGAATCCAAAATAAATTATAGAACCGTTCTTCAAAAGGAATTGAAAAACCAGAAAACGAGAAAAGATGAAATCATTTAAATTCAAAATACACGATAATAATTACAAGGTGAATCTATTGTCACATGAAGGCAATAATATTGAACTTGAAGTAAACGGAACCAAATATGAGGTAAAACTAAAAGAGGATATCAAAACGACCAAAACGCCTACACTGGTCAGGTCAGCCTCTAAAAGACCTGTTGAACCTTTGAAAGTAAATCCATCGTCGAAAAAAACAAAGATTCTTGCTCCTATACCGGGAACCATATTAGCTGTAGATGTGAAGGTTGGTGATAAAGTGAAGGTTGGAGACAGATTGCTCCAACTGGAAGCTATGAAAATGGAGAATAACATCACTTCAGAAAAAGAAGGAACTGTTACTGCTGTGCATGTGACTGTAAATCAAAATGTTTTACAAAACGATCCTATGATAGAATTGGAATAAGGGCTCGTATTTAGGAGCCTTTTATTTTGAACAGATTTATTTACAGAAAACGAAAACAACATGAAAAAGTTATTTATCATATTCGGAGCCATCGCCTTACTCCTGCTACTGCAGCCTATTTTAAGTATGGGAAGCTTGGCTGAACCTATTAATTTTGCATCAATGGATGCGCTGGTTCAAGGTGCAGACGATACTGATTCCTCGGTTTCAGGAGCCTTTCAAGGCTTAAAAAGATTCTACAGTTTTACCGGTTTTGCCAATGCAACTTCAGGGAATTTAATCATGATCGTGATCGGTATCATATTTATTTACCTCGGTATTAAGTATGATTATGAACCTTTATTACTGATTCCGATTGGTGCCGGTGTTATTATAGGAAACGTACCATTTGTGGCAGGAAATCAAACAGGAATCTATGAAAGTGGTTCTGTGCTGAATTATTTATACTTCGGTGTTGTCAAAGGAATTTACCCACCCTTAATATTCTTAGGGATTGGTGCCATGACCGATTTCTCTTCTTTGATCGCGAATCCAAAATTAATGCTGCTGGGAGCTGCAGCTCAGATAGGTGTATTTGCCACTTTTCTAGGTGCTTTATACCTGGGCTTCAATTTACCGGAGGCAGGAGCTATCGGAATCATCGGTGGCGCCGATGGACCTACGGCCATCTTTTTATCTTCTAAATTAGCCAATGGTGTCAATTTATTAGCAGATGGTACCACTGTCAAAAATCTCATCGGGCCTATTGCAATTGCAGCCTATTCATACATGGCCTTAGTTCCTGTAATACAGCCACCTCTGATGCGATTACTTATTTCTAAGGAAGACCGAAAGATCAGAATGAAACCACCAAGAGCGGTATCTCAAAAAGAAAAAATGATCTTCCCTGTGATAGCCCTTTTATTAACCACCTTTATTTCTCCAAGTGCGCTACCTCTTTTAGGTATGTTATTTTTTGGTAACTTATTGAAGGAATCAGGAAGAACGGAACGATTGGCAGATACGGCAAGAACAAAACTAATTGATATTGTTACCATTTTACTGGGTGTTACCGTAGGAGCCTCAACACAGGCAGATATCTTTATAACCAAAGATTCGCTTTTAATATTTGGTCTGGGGGCCATTTCTTTTGTAATAGCCACCATGGGTGGATTGTTATTTGCCAAGTTTATGAATAGATTCCTTAAAGGAGATAATAAAATAAATCCCCTAATTGGGGCAGCAGGAGTATCTGCTGTACCTGACAGTGCGAGGGTTGTAAACGCAGAGGCGCTTAAATCTGATCCGCATAATTATTTGTTGATGCATGCCATGGCTCCCAATGTTTCTGGTGTGATCGGATCAGCGATCGCAGCAGGTATCATACTCAGCTTTTTATCTTAATGAAGAAAAAATTATAGAATAACTACTAAAATATAAATCAGATGAAAATACCAAATATAATGACAGCAAAAGAGGCTGTTAAATTGATCCAATCAGGTGACCGCGTACTAATACAAGGAGGTGCTGCAACACCTCAGGCTCTGGTAAAAGCAATGGTAGCCAGAGGTCCGGAATTAAAAGGAGTTGAAGTAGTTCATTTGCATACTGAAGGTGAATGTGGCTATACCTCCATTGACCTAAAAGACAGTTTTTATACCAATGCCTTTTTTATTGGCGGAAATATTCGAAAAATGATCGGAGTAACGGCGGATTACATTCCTATCTTTTTGAGTGATATTCCAAGTTTATTCAGACAGGGATATATGGACCTGGACGTGGTCCTGGTCAATGTTTCTCCTCCCGACAAACATGGATTCTGTTCATTGGGCGTATCAGTTGACATCGTTGTATCGGCTATTGAGAAAGGTAAGAAAGTCATTGCTCAGATCAATAAAAAAATGCCAAGAACTTTTGGCGATGGTATTGTTCACCTCAATAATTTTGATGCCTGTGTTTTATTAGACGAGGATATTCATGAAATGAAGTTCGTGGCACCCTCCGCAGCTGAAGAAAAAATAGGTCAAAACATCGCGGAAATCATCGAAGATGGTTCTACTTTACAAATGGGTATTGGAGGTATTCCAAACGCCGTACTTACTTATTTAACAAATCATAAAAATTTAGGAGTTCATACGGAAATGTTTTCTGAAGGAATTGTTGATCTGGTTGAGAAAGGTGTTGTGAACGGTGCCAATAAAAAAGTAAACCCTTATAAGATTGTTTCAGGATTTGCCATGGGTACAAAACGTCTGTATGATTTTATGGATGACAATGCAGAAATAGAAATGAGAGATATTGCCTATGTAAATGACACAGCAATTATTCGCCAAAACCCAAAAGTGACTGCCATTAACTCAGCCATCGAGATAGATATGAGTGGACAGGTTTGTGCCGATTCCATTGGGCTTAGAATGTTTTCCGGAGTTGGGGGCCAAATGGACTTTATGAGAGGTGCGGCTCTTTCTCAGGGAGGAAAACCCATTATCGCTATTACCTCCACCACAGCGAAAGGTGTTTCTAAAATTGTTCCATCTTTAAAACCAGGAGCAGGAGTGGTAACCACAAGAGCGCACGCACGATTTGTGGCTACAGAATTCGGTGTTGCAGAATTATTTGGGAAAAACTTAAAACAAAGAGCTCAGGCCCTGCGTGATATTGCACATCCTGAACATCGTGAAGATCTCGACAAGGCGATTCATGAAAGATTTGGCGGCACCATGGTGCGTATATAATCACTAAATTTATCACAAAGAAAATAAACAAAAAGTATAAATCATAGGTTATGGAAAACGATAGCAAAGACAACATGCTGTTTCAGGATTTCACTCCTCCCACCAGACAAGAATGGTTAGACAAGGTAACGGTTGATCTAAAGGGAGCTAATTTTGACAAAAAACTGGTTTGGAAAAATTTGAACGGAATAAACATCCAACCATTTTACACTAAAAATGACCAAGTGAACACCTTGGCCAATACGGGCGAAAACAGTCCGGCGGTAACAAATTATCGAAGAATTACAGTAACAGATGTGAAAGAGGCAAATCGCCTGGCTTTAAAAGCATTGGAAGAAGGAATGTCAGGCATTCTTTTTGAAATAACTTCGGAGGTTTTAGCAGATCAATTGTTGAAAGACATTGACTATGATGGTATTTCAATATCCTTTATTTTATCTACAGAATCCATTTCATTTGCTGCAGCTTACCTGGCATTTTTAGAAAAGAACCAAATAGAGGCAGATAAGGTGCAGGGGTATATTGATCTGCAATTGTTTGATGCCTATTTGTATTCAGGAACACTTGATAAAGGTAAATTTGAATTGCTGTCGAAATTGACCCGTCAATTTTCCCAGTATCCTGGGTTAAAAACATTGGTCGTGTCTGGAAGCAGGTATCAGGATGCCGGCTCTAATCAGATTCAGGAAATAGCATTTACGTTAAACTCGATGGTCTTTTTAATTGAAGAAATGACTGACAAAGGCTTGTCTGAAGCAGTTGTTTTTGAAAATCTTCAATTTGTTTTAGGTCTAAGTGGCGAGTATTTTATTGAAATAGCTAAATTAAGAGTATTCAATAGTTTGGTCGCTCAGATAGGTGATAAATATGGTGTTTCAGCCAATAATATCAGTCTGTTATCAAAAACTTCCACTTGGTCAAAATCAGTAACCGATGCTAACACGAATATGCTGAGAAGCACCACAGAAGCGATGGCCGCATTATTAGGAAATACAGATGCCATTGAAATAGACCCCTATGATCAGGAGTTTAAGGAATCAAATGATTTCTCAAGTAGAATTGCAGGAAATATAGCGACCATACTCAAAGAAGAATCCTATTTCGGAAAGGTAATGAATCCGGTAGATGGTTCTTATTATATCGAGGAGTTGAGTTTGAAATTGGCTGAGAACGCCTTGGAAGTTTTCAAAAATATAGAAGCTTTGGGAGGTTTTTATAAACAATTTGAAAATGAACAGATTCAAGCTCAGATTGCGGCCGTCAGAATTAAAAAAATCCAATTGATCTCTCAACGAAGATTGGCCATGGTTGGAGTAAATAAATACCCGAACCTCATGGAAGAAATTTCCAAAGATATCCTTGCAAATAATTCAGCAGTGAAGCAAAGTAAATGCTTGTTGCCACATCGTGCAGGAATGGAAATTGAAAAAATCAGGTATGCTACTGAATCCTTTGTAAAGGATCATGGCTTTAGGCCACGTGTAGAATTGGTAAGTTTTGGCCAATTGACCATGAGAAAAGCCAGAGCTGCTTTTGCATATGACTTTATGGGTGTTAGTGGATATGAAATTGAAAGTGAAAAGAGTTATGAATCAGCTGATGCAGCTGCCAGAGAAAGCGCAGCTTCCAAATCGGATGTAGTTGTTTTTTGCAGTTCCGATCCTGATTACCTGGAATCTGCTGTAGATTTTGTAAGAGAATTCAGATCGATCAACCAATCAAAAATTTTATTACTGGCAGGTAATCCTGCTCAAATTTCAGACGAATTACGCGCAACCGGATTGGACGATTTTATTCATGTTCGCTCAAATATATTTGACACGCTGACCGGTATTCAAAATAAAATTTCTAAAACTATTAAACCTTTGGAGATATGAGACCTGACTTTTCTGACTTAAGTATCAACACCACTGTTGACGAAAAAACAAGACCTTCAGAACACCAAGAAAATTGGATAACTCCAGAAGGCATTCCAGTAAAAAATGTATTCTCAAAAGAAGATATTAAAGATGCTGAGCACTTAGATTTTGCGGCAGGATTACCACCATATACGAGAGGGCCTTACAGTACAATGTACGTTTCCCGGCCATGGACGGTAAGACAATATGCTGGGTTTTCGACTGCGGAAGAATCCAATGCCTTCTACAGAAGAAATTTGGCAGCAGGCCAAAAGGGGCTTTCAGTAGCCTTTGATTTAGCAACACATCGCGGATATGATTCAGATCACCCAAGAGTTACCGGTGATGTAGGTAAAGCAGGAGTTGCCATTGACTCAGTCCTGGATATGGAGATCCTTTTTGACCAGATTCCATTGGATAAAATGTCTGTATCAATGACCATGAATGGTGCCGTTCTTCCTATCATGGCCTTTTATATTGCTGCCGCTAAAAAACAAGGAGTAGCTCTTGATAAGCTCAGTGGAACCATTCAAAATGATATTCTCAAGGAATTTATGGTAAGAAACACGTACATCTATCCTCCGCTGCCATCTATGAAAATCATTGGGGATATTTTTGAATACACCACCAAAAACATGCCGAAGTTTAACTCCATCTCCATCAGTGGATATCATATGCAGGAAGCTGGAGCCACAGCCGATATTGAGCTGGCCTATACCTTGGCAGATGGATTAGAATATATCCGAACAGGATTGAATTCAGGTTTAAAAATTGATGAATTCGCTCCTCGCCTATCATTCTTTTGGGCTGTAGGCATGAATCATTTTATGGAAATTGCAAAAATGCGTGCCGCAAGAATGTTGTGGGCCAAAATAATTAAGCAATTCAATCCAAAGAACCCAAAATCAATGGCCTTGCGAACACATAGTCAAACTTCAGGATGGAGTTTAAGTGAGCAGGATCCATTTAACAATGTAGCCAGAACCTGCATTGAAGCCATGGCTGCCGGACTTGGAGGAACACAGTCCCTTCATACCAACGCCTTGGATGAGGCCATTGCACTTCCTACAGATTTCTCTGCACGAATCGCGAGAAATACACAAATTTTTATTCAGGAAGAGACACAGATCACCAAATCTGTAGATCCTTGGGCCGGCTCCTATTATGTAGAATATCTCACACAGGAAATTGCCAAAAAAGCCTGGGACCTTATCGAAGAAGTGGAAGAACTTGGCGGTATGGCCAAAGCGATTGAGACCGGTGTTCCAAAAATGAGAATTGAAGAAGCGTCTGCCAGAAAGCAGGCAAGACTCGATTCCGGTCAGGATATCTTGGTTGGTGTCAACAAATATCAAACTAAAGAAGCTTCTGATATCGATATTCTAGAGGTAGACAATTCGGTGGTAAGAGATTCTCAGATCGCCCGATTAGAAAAATTGAAATCAGGTCGGGATTCAAAAGTAGTCGCTGAGAAACTAAAAGCTTTAGAAGCTTGTGCCGGTGGTTCTGAAGGAAATCTTCTGGAACTTGCAGTGGATGCAGCAGAAAATTTTGCCACTCTTGGTGAAATCTCAGATGCGTTGGAAGAACATTTTGGAAGACATAAAGCTGACACCAAACTAATCAGTGGTGTTTACCGAAAAGAAGTTAGTGAAGACAGCACCTTTGCAGAAGCACAGAAACTGGCTGATCATTTCGCTGAAATCGAAGGCAGAAGACCTAGGGTAATGGTTGCCAAAATGGGTCAGGACGGACATGACAGAGGCGCAAAAGTAGTTGCTTCAAGTTTTGCTGATCTGGGCTTTGACGTAGATATGGGACCACTGTTTCAAACACCTGAGGAAGTTGCCCGACAAGCCATCGAGAATGATGTACATTTTGTTGGCGCCTCGAGTTTGGCTGCGGGACATAAAACGCTCATCCCTCAGTTAATCGATGAACTTTCAAGATTAGGAAGATCCGATATTATGGTGTTTGCCGGCGGAGTAATTCCTGCCCAGGATTATGATTATTTATTTGAAAGAAATGTGGCAGCGGTTTTTGGACCCGGAACGGTCATCGCTTCTTCTGCAATAAAGATTATGAAACTATATCTCGCAAACGACTAAGAAATATTTCTACGTAATATAATAAGGGCCTTGTCATGAACTTGGCCCTTTTTTTTACTACAAAATTGATTTAAACTCTTGTATGATTCTTTCAGCTGCTTTCACCGGAGATATTTCAGCATTCAGGACTTCTTGTTCCAAAGTTTTCAAATGATCGGCAATATGATCCGACCCATAAAATAATTGTTTGAGGTTTTCGTGAATATTATTATACATCCATTGAATCTGCTGATCCTTTCTATTCTTCTCAAAATAGCCATTCTCCTGAACCAGATTTTTAAAAGCCATGATCTGTTCCCATACCTCAGGAATCCCAATGTTTTTCAATGCAGAGGCGGTACTCACTACCGGGGACCAGCCCGACTCAGATTTTGGAAAAATGTGCAAGGCATTTTCATACTGTCTTTTAGCAAGCTGACTCTTCTTTATATTATCTCCATCGGCCTTATTAATCACCAGCATATCTGCCATCTCCATAATTCCTTTTTTGATGCCCTGAAGTTCATCACCAGCTCCGGAAAGCATCAATAAAAGAAAGAAGTCTGTCATACCATGAACGGCGGTTTCTGACTGTCCTACTCCTACTGTTTCAATCAGAATTACATCAAATCCTGCAGCTTCGCAAAGCAGCATGGTTTCTCCTGTTTTATTGGCTACACCTCCCAGCGTATCACCGGAGGCAGAAGGTCTGATATAAGCTTCTTCTCGATTGGCCAGTTCTTCCATGCGTGTTTTATCCCCTAAAATGCTTCCTTTACTCCGCTGGCTGCTTGGATCAATTGACAAAATTGCCACCTTATGACCTTTCTCAATCAAGTGTTTCCCAAAGACTTCAATAAACGTACTTTTACCAACACCCGGAACTCCGGTAATGCCAATTCGCACAGAATTTCCAGATTTTGGCAAAATAGCCTGAATAATATCTTTTGCTAACTTTTTATCACTGGCAAGGTTGCTTTCAACAATCGTAATTGCCCGAGATAAAAGTACACGATCACGGTTCAGCACACCTTCGATATACTGACTCGCTTCCAATCTTTTTCTTGGTTTATAATTTCCCATAAAACTTGATAAACTGAGCTATTTTGGACGTTTGACACCCTTTATTTATGTCCATAAATATACAAAGACCCTTCAGCAATTGCAAAGAGTCGTGCTGATAATTTAGTTATTCAAACTCCTAAATAACAGACTCTTACCCTTAAAACACAAAGAATTTAAACCTTGACAAGCTACTTATCTTCTGTCACCAAATATTCTTAAAAGAAACAGGAACAAATTGACAAAATCAAGATACAATGATAAGGCCCCCATGATTGAGGTCTTTTCCATATTATCTTCATTTACAAACCCTCTACTACCAATTTCCTTTAGCTTTTGGGTATCATATGCAACCAGGCCAACAAAAATGGCAACCCCTAAATAGCTGATAATCCAGTACATCATTTCATTTTGTAAAAACATATTTACTACTGATGCAATGATAATTCCTATCAGCGCCATAAAAGCCATATTTCCGATACTGGTCAAATCTCTTTTAGTGGTATATCCATAAAAACTCATCGCTGCAAAAGTACCGGCCGTGATATAAAATGTAGTTGCAATAGAACTTGACGTATAGGCTAAAAATATCACTGACATTGTGAGACCATTGAGTACTGAATACAATAAAAATGCTCCAATGGCCGCATTTCTACTTAATTTATTGATCGATCTGGTCAAATAAATCACCAACAGTAATTCACCAATGATCAGTCCAAAAAAAAGAATTTTCGACCCTATAATAGCGTTCATCATTGCAGGTGTAGTGGCTGTTAAATATGCCACAATCCCTGTTACAAAAAGGGCTAAAGCCATCCAGTTATACACCTTGGTAATAAAAACAGCCTGAAAACTTTTTATACCTAACTGCTCTTTTGAATTTGTTGATACTTGATTATCCATGCGATTCTAAGATTAAAAATTTCGAAATTCAAAGATATTAAAACCCATTAGTAAATTAGCATTCTTTTTTTGTAATTTGGCCTCATGCCTCGATCTACAAACATATTTTCGTTTTCCTTTCTTTCTTTCTGTTTCATGGTGTTTTTCTTTTCAGCACCACTTTTTGCACAAATCAGAAATGCTCCATTAACAAAAATAGATATGGATCGAGCAGCACAGAATTATCAAAAATACTGCACGCTTTGCCACGGTGCCGACAGAGAAGGTGGCGCTGCTGATTATGCACCTTCCTTGAAATCCAAATCATTGATGTCTACCATGCCTTTGAACTTTCTGGCGAGTTCCATTGGCTTCGGAAGACCCAACACAGCCATGGCTCCTTATCTGGCAGATTCAGGCGGACCCTTGTCTATGAGGGAAATTTTCACCCTTGCCTCTTGGCTCAAATATAAAGCAGGACATGAAACGATCGAATTGTCAATGGATCCCATTGAGGGAGATTTAAAAACAGGTGCCAACCTTTTTACACAGAAATGCGCCGAATGTCATGGAAAGAAAGCTGAAGGTATTACTGCTCCGGCGCTGGCCAATCCCGCGTTTCTGGCTTTTGCCACAGATGCCTATATCAAATATGCCATTGGAAATGGAAGAGAAGAAACGGAGATGATCGCGTTTAAAAAACAATTGTCAGATGAACAGATGAATGATCTGACAGCTTATATTCGCAGCCTAACCTCGGGATGGAGTCCAGAACCAAGAGAATTATCTCCCTATCCTGAACCGAAGGACTATGTGAGCAATCCAGCAGGAGCTCAACCTGATTTTAGCTTAAAACAAGACAGATACGTACCCATGGAGCAGGTGGCACAAGCCTTAAAAGCCAAAAACAGAATGGTCCTTCTCGATACCAGAACCAGTTCTGAATGGCACAATGCACATATCCCAGGAGCAATTCCAATTCCCTATTATATTTCTGAAGATAAGGTTGCAAAGGGTCTGCCCAAGGATGATACCTGGATCATTGCTTATTGTTCCTGCCCGCATGCGGCCTCCGATAAGGTCATTGATATGCTGCGAAAAAAAGGCTATAAAAACACGGCTGTTATTGACGAAGGTTTCTTTAATTGGATCAATGCCGGTCATCCCATCATAGGGGGTACTCCTAAATAATTAAAAATCCTTCTTCTTTAATTTTACACGAATTCTCCAAACAGGAAGAATTACCCACAACGTCATCACCGCAAAGGATAATAAAAATCCTAGGTTTGTTCCGAAAAAGCTTTTGAAAACGGCCCCGGTATACCCCAATAATGCCGATATATCAAGCTTGAGCAATATCAAAATCCTAGACAGATCAATAGGGTTAAACATGGTGGCAAACAAGGCAAATTTATCAAGAGGATATTCGTTCAGCATGACCAGTGAAATCAGAAAGACCCCATCATAAATCACAGCCAAAAACAGCCACATCAGTATGGCGTAACCGAAACCTTTGATCTTATTCTCATTAGACAAGGCAATGTTAAACGCCAGGGCTACAAAAATAAAATTCAACATGGTACCTACTATCAGTAACAGGGAGAATTCAAAAATGGCCGAAGACATAAAAAGTCCATAAAGTAAAAATGGAATTCCCAATCCCAATATCAGGCTGAGGGTCAGCGATATCGATATGCCTAAATATTGTCCCGTGAAAATGGTACTTCTTTTAATTGGCTGGGCCAAGAGCAATTCTGTGAATTCCTTGGAATTATAATAATACATCACTCCAAAAATGGTGCCTATCAAAGGGGTAAGCACAATAATAATGTTCATCAAAGTGATCACCGCCTTGTTCACATCATTATTCAAGAATAAAAGCACAAAACCAAGTGCCAGGTAAAACGCAAAGTACACATAACTCCAGCGGCTGCGCATCAAGTCAAAAAAGCTATATTTTAAAATCTTTATCATAGGTCTTTCGAAATCAGTTTAGCAATTGCATGCTCAAGATCATCCTGAGCTGTGCGTTTTTTTAATTCTTTTGAACTCCCTTTAAAATAAATCTCACCATCTAAAAGGAACACAATTTCATCGGCAATCTCTTCCACAAAACTCATGATATGAGTTGTAATTAAGATGGTCCTTCCTTTTTCCTTTTCCACATGGATAAGTTCCTTTAAGTGTATCAATGAAATAGGATCAAGTCCGGTTGTCGGTTCATCTAAAATAATAAGGTCACTTTCAAACATAAAAGTAAGTACAATATTTACTTTCTGTTTTGTACCTCCCGAGAGGTTTCCCAGTTTCTTATCTAAAAATGCTTCCAGTCCAAAATGTTCGATCAGGCGTTGATCATTCGCTTCTTTAGGTCGCAAATTCTTCACCATTTTTATCAATTCCCGTACCGTTAAATTGGCAGGGAAATTTGCAATCTGTGGCAGGTAATTAATATTGTTTCTGTAGTCGGATTGTTTTAAAACGGAGCTTCCTGCTATTTTTATATCACCTTGGTCTGGAATAACCATCCCCAGAATGCTTTTGATCAGTGTTGTTTTTCCAGATCCATTTGGTCCCAGGACAGCAAAGATCCCTCCTGAATCAATACTTAGATCGAGGCCTTCGAGCACTTTGAGCTTTCCAAAACGTTTATTTAAACTCTTTATTTCAATCATATACGTTGCATTAAAGGCATACTGTCAATCAGGTTATCCGGTGTGAATACCGGTGATACTTTCTCTGAAAAATTAATAATATCAACAAACATACTTCTCAAAAGAATGATTGTTTCCGGCGTGTTGTGAACAATATAAGAAAACAACTTTACGGGTCTGTAGGGAATGTCACCAATGCCATTTTTATCCAGGTCATACCCAGAGTACTCGCTCCAATAATTATTTTCAAATTTATTGGTGTTAATCTTGCTGTTATAACTGAGATCCAACGCATTGTTTAAAAAATTATTTCTTGAAAATATATTCTCATAACAGGCACCAATAATGGTTACGGCCCAACCATTTCTGGAAAAGGTGTTGTTCTGATAATTAATTCGTGTGGAGCCGTCTACTGAAATTCCGATGGTATTTTGGTCAAACACATTATCTGTAATTTCGGCATCATATATTTCTTTTAACAAAAGTCCATAGGAAGCCGTTCCCCAATTGTGTTCAAACCTGTTCTCATACATTTTCACAAACTTGGAAAACATAATGGCAACACCTGCACCGTTGTCTTTGAAAACATTATTGAAATAGGCATTTTCATTCGAAAACATAAAGTGTAATCCATAGCGTAAATTCCCTTCACTCCTATTACCAAAAACCTCGCTGTTCTTCACGAATTCAAAATAAATACCATCACGCAAGCCTGACAATTCATTATCGGAAACAATCATCTTTGAACAATGCCATAAATGAATGCCATTTCCTGAATTTGCCTGAGACACTGCTTCAGAGCTCAGAACATTTTTATGTACCTTCCCATTCTTTGATTTTTCGACCAGGATGCCAAAAAAAACATGTTTAAAAACATTGTCTTCTATAATAAAACCATCCGCTTTGGACACTAAAATGGCCGCAAAATCTTTGGTATAACTCCTACCAACATTGATGATTTCAAGCCCTCGAATAGAAAATCCATCCACCGAAAATCTAAAAATGGTCTCTTTGTTCTCACCATCAACCACCGTACCTTTTTCACCTCTGATATGCACTGCTTTTTCAACGAGAATACCATGTTCTTTGTAAAGACCTTTTTTTATGAGTATTTCATCCCCATCCTTACTTTTTGCAATGGCCTCTTTGATCGTTCTTATCTCACAGGTATCACATACCTCTATTTGCTGTCCAAAAAGTGAAAAGGACAACAATAAAAACGTAAAAATGAGGCGGATCCTTTTCATCTATTCTGCGTCAAACTTTTTCAGTAATTCGTTCCAGGAATATACGTTCCCTTCAAAATCTCCTTTGGCAGTAAGGGCATCTTTTTCAGTTAAAAAGGCAGATAGATTGGCCCCCATAGGACTCTTTATTTCGGGGCTAATCAAATAAACGGCATCAATTGCTGATGTCATAGTACCGGGACTATTGTAATCTGAAACTAAAGAAATAGCGATATTATCCGGAGTTGTTTCGGCCAGTTCATTTACCAAGCATTCAATGGCATCATACTTAAATTGCTTCCCTTTTTTGGTTACGTATTGTGCGGCATGTTGCTCATCTACTATGGTCATTTTACAAAAATGACACGCATCGGTCCCAAAATTGATTTGTGCTGGTTCAACCTTACAGGAAACCAATACACACAACAGTGCCACAAAAGCAGTTAGTATTACTTTTTTCATCTTTTTTTAGTTAGTTAAACAAATATAATCCTTTATTCAATCTTCTGTCAAAAACAGGAAAATGAATATTCTCACTTAGGAAATTTTTGCTTCTTTTTTACCCACAAAGAATGCAACAAAAGTCATCAACATTCCCACAAACATCATATACGCACCTGTTCTGGGGTATGAATGTGCGATAAAGTTAAGTATATGTTTGGTACCAAATAAGGGAGGTTGAAATCCCATGGGGCTCCCATCAGGGTTTTTAAAATTCATAATCGCCTTGGGATCCAGGTTATGTCCATAATCATATTCCCATAAATAAAAATCATACATGCCGGCAATACCCAGCAGCGTCATAATAACAAACCAGGCAAGAAACCATTTGTAATTCGTAAACAAGCCAATTAATACACCGAAAAGAGACATTAAACCAATAACGACAGGAAAAATAGTGAATTCAGGAATTGATTCCGGAATATACTTCATACCGACGTAATGGTTCATCAAATTGATATTTTTAATATCGAATTCATGAACATCGGTAAACTTATTAATATGAATATTCATCCCTAAAGGTATTGGATATTGAGGAGCTTCCAACGTGATGTTCCATAGCGGGAATGCAAAAAGACCTAAGAGTAGCAATGACCCAATGATCATTAAAATTTTTGACTTTTTCATATTTAATATTCTTTGGTATAAACTTTTTTTATCTGAAACTAAGATCATGGAGATCTTTCATAGAAACAAGGGTTTTAAAAACGAAAACGGACAGTTGTCAATAAATTCCCCTGTCCGTTTTCTACAATAATTAACTTAACCTCTTTCTTTATGTTATTCAACGTCTACTGCGTCACCATCTAATGTGTATGATATTGGTACGTTTGATCCTTTTTTAGATACACGTACATATCCTTGCATCTCTTGATGTAATGCAGAACAGAAATCCGTACAATAGAATGGCCAAACACCTTCTTGTTTAGGCTCCCAAACAAATGTTTCTGTTTGTCCCGGCATGATCAATAATTCCGAAGTGTTTGCTCCGATCATTGATACACCATGCGGCACATCGTAATCTTGTTCAAGGTTTGTAAAGTGGAAATATACTTTATCCCCAACTTGAATTCCTTCAATATTATCAGGTGCAAAATGCGATCGTATCATTGTCATATATACATGAACTACGTTTCCATCTCTTACTACTTTTGCTTCAGCTTCACTTTTTACAGCATAAGGGTGCTTGTTATCTTCCAGCTTAAAGAATTTTTTTGAATTCTTAGCTACGATATCAGCAGCAATACCTGCGGCATAGTGAGGCTCACCAATGGTAGGGAAGTCTAATAATAGCTCCATTTTATCACCGGTGATATCATATAACTGTGCCGATTGAGTCACCTCAGGCCCTGTTGGAAGGTACCTGTCCTTCGTGATTTTATTCATGGCAACTACATACTTACCAAAAGGCTTTCTTGAATTTCCACCAGGAATCATCAAGTGACCTACTGAATAATACGTTGGCTTTCTGTCCAATACTTCCCATGTTCCTAACTTCCACTTCACAACTTCAGAAGAGATAAAGAAGGTTGTATACGCATTTCCTTTTCCGTCAAATTCTGTATGTAGAGGTCCTAATCCAGGTTGTTTCACTGAACCGGCAAGCGTAGATTCATAATTTAAAATTGGAATACCATAAGCATCTCCATCAAAATCTTTGTTTTCAATAGCAGTCAACATTTTACTGAAGGAGTGAATGGTCAATTCTGCGGCCAATTTACCACTACCTACAATGTACTCACCACTAGGATCTACATCACAACCATGAGGAGATTTCGGAGTTGGCATAAAATAGATGGCACCCGGTACCTCCGTCGGATCTACAACAAGCACCTCTTTTTTCATTGTTGAGGTTGCCATATGTGTATGCTCATCATATACGTTATGCGCATAATTAGCAGGTACTTTTTTACCTCCACCCTCATTGACATAAGCTTCAATTTTTTTCCAGTTGATCGCTGCAATAAAATCTTTATCATTTTGAGAAGCATTCACTTCTAATAATGAATTTGCTTCCTCAGTATTGTATGTTGAGAAGAAGAACCATCCATGTGAGTCACCTCTACCTGGGTGAGACAAGTCATAATCAAAACCTGGCATCATGATCTGGAATTTGATATCCATCCCACCATCTTCAGGATCTACAGAGATAAATGACAAGGCTCCTTTAAAGTTACCTTTATATTCAGAAATTGGCATATCTCTCTGTGGGAAAGGAACACTAAATCTTGTTCCCGCCACTACGTATTCTGTATTTTCAGTTACAAATGAAGAACTGTGATTTCCAGCTGAATTCGGAACTTCAATAATTTCAGTTGTTTCAAAGGTTGTTAAATCAATTTTTGCAATACGAGGTGTATTGTTACCATTGATAAAAACCCATCTACCATCTAATTCGCCTGCTGTCTGCGAAATATCAGGGTGGTGCGAGTCATCCCAAGGAATAAAACCATGTGAAGTGTTTAACATTGGCTTGGTTTCTTCATTAAAACCCCAGGCTTTTTCAGCATCTACGGAAAATACCGGAATCACCTTAAATAGTCGCCCTGATGGCAGACCATAAACTGCTAATTGTCCTGAAAAACCTCCAGAAATAAAAGCATAAAACTCATCGTGCTCACCTGGAGCCACGTAAACCTTTTCAGCAGCATTTCCAGAGAGCGCTCCTTTATTTGAAGATTTACCAGAATTTACATCACCACAAGACACCAGCCATACAGACAGGACGGTTAGGGTGATAAAATATTTAAACATTGTTTTCATAATTATTAAGATTTACGTCAGATTATTTTTTAGTTCTAAAATATTCAAGAAGTGCTCTTGCCTCTTCTTCAGTTAGGTTTTGATTTGCCATGGGAGCACCGTTATACTCAATGAGCAATTGCATGGCGATAGGATCTTTTGCGACCATCTCTTCGGGATTGAGTGCCATGTTCATGATCCATTCAGGAGTTCTCCTTTCAGTGATACCTTTTAAGGCTGGTCCCACAAACTTTTTACTAATCTTATGACAAGCGGTACATTTAGCCTTGAATATTGTTTCCCCCTCAGTTACTAAGGCATTATCAATTTCACCGAGTGTCACACTCGTTATGGGACCAACCCCTTTATTGGTCATTGGATCTACTTTTTCAGTTTCGACCTTCGAATCTTGCTGTTTCGCTGCCGGAGTTTCTTTCTTCGCTTCTCCTCCACAGCTAGCCATGACAATAGCCAAGGCACATGTAATAATAAATTTTATTTTCATTCTCTTAGTTGGATTTAAATTATTCGGCAGGTACCAACACGTCGTCAATCACGTGGATCCAACCATTACTTACTTGTACTGTTTTTAATATTTTTGTTCCACCCACAAAGATCTCACCATCCTTGTTTTCAACAACCAGGTATTTACCGGATGCCATATATAGTTTTCTTCCTTTTTTGGCTTCTTTTTTCAACTGCTTAATCGGATAATTGGCAGGTGCCACATGATTTGTTAGAATAAAGGCGAGTGTGGCTTTGTTCTCTGGTTTTACCAGGTTTTCAACCGTTCCTTCCGGTAATTTGGCAAAAGCCGTATTTAAGGGAGCAAATATGGTCAACGGACCTGCATTTACCACTGCATCTTCAACACCTGCGGCTTCAATAGCAGCTACCAGGGTACTAAAATCTTCAATTGATTTTGCGACAGTCAATGCATTAGCAGCTGATTCAGTGTCTTCAACAGCTGCCTGGCCTTTGTGCTCTTTTGTTTCGGTTACTTTTTCAGCATTTGGACCTTCAGTTTTTTGCGCTTCATTTTTACAAGATGTAAACGAAAATGCAAATAAGACAACAATTATTAAAATGCGACTTTTCATTATAATTAATTTAAGTTAGTTATATATTTTTTGTTTCGTTAGGCACAAAATTATGTAACAAGAGTCACTAAAACCATGACATTAATCATATAAAGGATAAAATTATCTTTTATATATTTGTATAATGCTAAGCAATCAAAGTAAATATGCCATTAGAGGTGTTATCTATCTCGCACTTAAATCTTCAAAAGACAATAAATTGGGATCCAAGGATGTCGGTGAACAGATTCAGATACCTGTTCCTTTTTTAGCCAAGATTTTTCAACATCTCACCAAGGAAAAGATTATCAGCTCTGCCAAGGGACCAAAAGGAGGGTTTTATCTGACCAAGGATCAGTTAGGAGGAAATCTTATGTCTATCATTGCCTCTCTGGATAGCGAAGACAGTTTTAATTCTTGTTATATGGGGCTTCCTAAATGCAGTGATGTTAACCCTTGTGCCATTCATCATTTGGCCTCCCCATTTAATCAATCCATAAAGGATGAATTCAAGAAAAAGAGTATTGCCGAATTTGCACAGGACGCTGAAAAAGGAAATTCGCACATTTTTTAAAATAATTAGTATCTTTGTATCCTTGAATAAAGGCATTGAAAGCTATGATTCAGCAAGTTACAAAAGGTATAAAAATTTCAATTACTTCAAATTTTGAGGGCAACCGTTATCAGAATTCGAAGGTGTATTACGCATTCAGTTATAGTATATCGATCGAAAATCAAAGTAGCGATACCGTGCAATTAATTAGCAGAAGGTGGAATATTTTTGATTCACTAAATGACTTCGAAGTGGTTGAGGGAGAAGGTGTTATTGGTAAAAAACCCATTTTAAAACCCAAACAGTCGTATACCTATTCTTCTCACTGCTTTTTGGTCTCACCGATAGGATCAATGAATGGCTATTATTCAATGATCAACTTTTCAACCTCTGAAAAGTTCAGGGTACAAATTCCTACATTTCAATTGATGCTTCCCGCAACTTTTAATTAATTTGCTTACATTTATTTTTTGGTTTAATCGAGCCTTTTAATGAAGTCAATTACTAGATTTACAAAAAACATTCGTGGAAATGAATGTTTAAACTGCGGAACACGTATTTCAACAGAGGATAATTTTTGTTCCAAATGCGGACAGGTAAATGACACCCATCGCCTTAGTGTAAATCAATATTTTTCAGAATATCTTTCGGGCTTTTTTAATTTTGATAACCGTTTTATTAAAACGGTGATTCCACTCATTTTTAAGCCTGGATTCGTAAGCAAAGAATACATTGAAGGAAAGCGCATCAAATATGTAAACCCCTTTCAATTATACCTTCATATAACTATATTGTTTTTCTTAGTTCTTGGTATTTTTAATGGTATTGACAAGTTTAGATCTATTGACGAGACCAAGTCAGGGCTTCTTCCAAAAATAAACCTTGATCAGGGGCAGCAGGTTTTAGATAGCATAAAATCTGAAACCTTAAGAGAACTGAATGAGAATAATGTTGACATCGATTCTTCAACTTTATCACTTATTAATTCTAATATTGATAACCTGTCTATAAATAAGGACTCATTAAAAAGTCAGATCAAAATTCAATCAAAGCAACAGGAATCTGCTTTAATTGGTTTTATAGACTCTATTCTGTTAGGCTCAAATTCTGTTTACACCTTTAAGAGTGATTACATAACTCTTTCTGAAAAGGATTCGACAATGTCTGATATTATGTTGCAGATTAGCGAAAGAGCTGAATTTTTAACAGACAATGATGAAACTTTCAATCTTACTGGTGCTGCTGATTTTTCGAAATTATGGGTTGAAATCTCAAAAAAAGAAAACCTAGAAAAAAAGGGCATCAAACATCTAGACAGCATCTTTCTTGCAGAAGATATTAAATACCAAATTCCATTAGATTTAGTTTATGATTTAGATAAGAATCAAAGTGGCTTTAATATCGTCAAAGCATTTATGGCTTATCAAAAAGACTATCCGAACGCACCTACTAAAGAATCTTTAGAAAAACTAGGATTCGAAGCAACTTACTGGAATATTTTCTTGTTCAGTAAATCTAAAGAATGGGGAAATGCATTTGACGATGATCAGTATTGGGCCGAGTTTTTAGATAGGGTGCTTTCTAGAATTTCGGTTGCCTTGTTCTTTTTGTTACCAATTTTCACTTTAATGGTTTCGCTACTTTATATTCGAAGAAAATACAACTATACAGAAAACCTTGTCTTTGTCTTTCATGTTCAGACCGTGTTCTTCCTTTTACTTTTGATTTTTATGATCGTCAATAGGTTTGCTGGTTCAGGAATTGCTATCGTTATTTTCTTTATCACCTTCATGATCTATTTATACAAGGCCATGAGAAATTTTTACGGGCAAGGTTGGTTTAAAACATTGATTAAATATATTTTACTCAACACGGCCTTTATGCTATTAGCCCTGGTCGGCGGACTTATAATTTCATTCCTGGCATTTTTAATTTAGAGGAAAAGGAAAATATTTCATTTCGATTTTATTATCAGTTTCTTTTACCTGAGTAATACTTACGGTACCCACATGCTCACGTCTCATAAAAACATCTACTTCAGGAAATCCTAGACCTCCTTTTTTATGAAATTCTAGCACATTTTCAGGATTTAAGCCTTTACCGATAAACCATTCACGAAACCAATCTTGTCTTAACGATTTCATTTTGTCGGTATACAAAGTTGAAGATGACCAAATGGTAGGTTGCAACGGAAGCAACTTTAAATGCTTTTTAGAACCATCCCAAACAAATTCTAAAAGCCTAAGTTCATTTTCCCATAAAACACAAACAATCGTAAAAGGCTCTATATCATCAAGAAGAACTGCATTACATGCCAATTCAAAAT
>NZ_JBPCUJ010000060.1:0-4120 GCF_051011215.1 Lutimonas sp. | reverse complement strand
TTGCAGAATGGGAGTAACTAGGGCCGGGCGAAGCCAATCCCGACATGCATAACCAGATCATTCTATTCTGAGAAGATGTTTAATTTCTGAAAGAAATTTACAGATTCTATTTGTAGAATGGGAGTACCTAGGGCCCAGCGAAGCTAATCCCTCCTAAAAAATTAAAAATCCGCCAAGTTCACTTGAGCGGTTTTTTCAATGATGTCAAGCAATTCTATGAGTCTATTTACAAGACTGGAATAAATATAGACCTGTGACGTTGATATTTGCAAACAGTAAAGAACGGAAAATTCAAATAACTTAAATCTTGTATATTCAGGAAACATAACCGAACTTCAACCATAAGTAATTCTCTAGAAAGTTGCTATTAAACCCAGCGAAGGACCTTGAAATTCCATTTCAAAAGAGCCTTTCCACATATTCTGATCGACATCTCCAAAAAGGTTGAGATATTTATAATTAAGGTTTACCCCAATATGCTTAAAAAACTGATAGCGAACCCCTGGTGAAATATCCCAAAGTGAGCCGCTGATATCGTCAATCTTAATACCAAACCATTCTACCTTGGCAAAGAAAGAGAGTTTTATGGTAGGAGCATAAATATAGGAGAGTCCAATAGAGGGCAAAGGAAGGGTAACAGAAACTTTTTGTTTTTCCAATTCAATTTCCTCTCCATCAAGAAAGGCTGACCCCGCCAAGAAACCGTTTAAACCAAGTAAATAAACTCCTAACAAGGCTCTAAACTCGTGCTTTTTACCACTACTAAGGGTACGACCAACACCAATTTTCCAAACCGAGGCACCATACCCTCCCTCAATTGAGGTTCCTTTTTTAAAAGTGTAGCCATTCCAAATAACATCTTCACCCAATATGACATCATTGCTAGTTCGTAAGCTAAAAAAATCAGAATTCAGACTCCACTTTTTCGAAAATCTCCAGTTGAAATTCGTATTAAAAGTACTTTGTATCCCCTGTAAATCAAATGTTTCATCAATATCTATTAAATTGTCGTCTTCCTCCGGGATAGTCGCTTTAAATCCAAAAGTCACTTGTTTAAATGGGCTAAAAACTCCTGCATAAATGAAGAATTTTTCGCTTAGGATAGGGTTGTTTTTGTCTTTTTCCTGGGCCATAGTAAACTGACAGGTAAGAACAAATACCACAAGAAACACAAGAATCTTCTTCATAGAAAAATATAAGCATAGGATTTGCAATGGGTAAATATAGATTAATTTTTACTTGAATATTTCTTCTTCAGTATTTGTGGAATAATTGATGCTTTTGCGATTTGGACTAGTTGCTCAAGTTGGATTGAGTTCAAACATTTCGTATCTTTATGAATATCAATTTTTTTGAATTTCAAAAACTTTTTTTAAAATGAAAATCCCTTTATTTAGAATTCAATGCATCCTGATCCTGAGTCTGTCTTTCAATATAATGGCCCAGGAAAATTTGGGCGCAGCCGATCTATCAGCTGAAGCTGTAAAAATAAATACCTGGGAAGTAATTAGAACAGGAGGAAAAACACTTTGCTCTGATGGTAGTGATTATAAGTTTTATCATCAAAATGGGACATCAGATAATCTGATCATTTTTTTTTCACCAGGTGGTGCCTGCTGGGATGATGATTCATGCGAGAAAAGTATATTTTGGCAACAACCTGAAAAATCAAATGAAGGAGGAATTTATTATGCTGATGCGCTTGACTTGAACTACTCAACTTATCAAACTGGTTTTTTTAGAAAAGATAATGACCAAAACCCTTTTAAAAATTGGAACAAGGTATTTATATCCTATTGTTCAGGTGATGTTCATATAGGAGATGCCGTTCAAAAATATACGAATGCAATCGGAGAAGAGAAAACCATCTATCATCGTGGACAAGAGAATTCACGAGCGGTATTAAATTGGATAGGTAAAAACTATCAAAATCCGTCAAAAGTACTTGTTTCAGGTGAGAGCGCTGGTGGTCATGGGGCTATTTATTACCTTCCTGATATTGTAACTATGTTCCCATCATCAAGAATTTATCAGCTGTCAGATGGCAATGCCTTGACGACCGAACGATTTTTAGAAATTACTGCTTGGTGGGGTGTTGATGCAGAAGAGAATTTTGGCTTTAAGACAAGTAACAATACAATGAATGACGCATATCTTTATGCTATAGAAAAATTTAAGGATAACAAAAATGTTGTGATGTTACAGCAAAATACCATAAGGGATGATGCCATGACAGGTTTTCAAGCTTCAACAAGCCGAATTAATCGAACTGATGCAATATTGGCTCGATGGCAACAGGATATGACTTATGCTACAAAAGAGTTAAAGAAGGCCAGTGAGCCCTATGGGAATTATTTTTATTGGATTTCAAATTGCCATTTAGATACTGAAACAAACACAACGCCTCATTGTTTAGAGTGGAATGATGTGTTCTACACCTGTGAACAGGGCGGTTTATTTTTTTACCAATGGTTGGATAGAATAATAAACAAAGATGAAAGACTCGACGTAGGTGCAGAGTTTCTGCCAGGAGAATTAAAATAAACTCTTTTATTGAGGTATGAAAAAGATACTCCTCAGTACACTATTTATATTTGTCTCATATGCGATTTTTGCTCAAATCGAGCATATGGAAATTGAAGGCAGGTTTAATTTAGAAAGAGAATCGGGTTTTTTAGTTACAAGTGGCTCTTATTTTGATTGGAAGAAAATGATCAAGGAGGATCACCATTTTGACTATTCTCTTAGTTTTACCCCCCAGTGGCAAATAGGCTCTTCTGATCAGAAACATCACTTAAATTCAGAGTTAGATTTTGTTGGCTTTTACCAGATTAAGGGTAAAAATAAATTGCTAAAAGGGATCAGATGGTGGTTCGTTTGGAATCAAACGTATATGGACTATACAACGGAACAATTCTCTAAAAAACAAGGACTAAACATTCAAACAAATGACGGCAATACATTTCCTGATCTAACTATTATAGGACTACCTGCATTGTGGTGGGAACAAGATTTAACGTCATTTATGGGCTTTAGAGCAGGACAATTATTTGGTCAGTCTATATATGCAAATAATGAATTCATCGATAATGACAGAACTGATTTTATGGCAACACCACTGGCAGGTCCAAACGGTGTCAATTGGATGGACTATCCAATAGGTCTTGGAATTCAGTTGAGTTTTTGGACTGATTATTTTTCTTTAGATATAGGGTTTCAGGATACAAAAGCCAATGGCAATTATCCTGATTTTGAATCTTTTTTTAAAGGGAACTTTGTGTATTTGGCTGAATTGGCCTATCACCCAAACTTTGGAAATCCAAGCAAGGAAGGCAAGTATGGTATCACCTTTAGTTACTCTGATCATCCCATTAGTGGTCCAGGTAGTGATTATGGACACGGATTGGTATTTAATATGTTTCAAAAATTTAGTTCAGGTATTGGCATATTTTCAAGGTATTCAAATTCTTTTGATCAATATACTTCTTTAAAATCTTCATTCGTGGCAGGGCTTACCTTTGATAATCTTCTTAAGGGTTTACCCGATAGGTTGGGTATCGCTTATATGAGCTCTGTGCCATCCGATGAAGCTCAAAGGATCGAACAAGGACTTGAATTCTACTGGCGTTTTACACTCTCCGGAATCATTGAGTTTACACCTGATCTTCAATACTATTTCAAGCCAGCCATTTCAAGAGAAGAGGTCTTTATTTTAGGATTTAGATGTAGAGTTGCTATTTGATTTTTGTGAAATTTCCTAAGAAAATCCAAATGACGGAATACAGAATAGTAGCTACCATAGATCCCATTTACTCGATCTCTGCAGGACAAATAATTCTGCAACCGTATTTGAGGGCCAGTTAATTAGAAGTTATTTAATAACTGTTAATCCACTATAAATTTTATCCAATAGATGGAAGAAATAGGGAATACTGAAGTTTATCTTGGTTTAAACATCTATATCTTTCCATTTCTAAATATAGATCATATTGGTTTTTTCTCTATTTTTGCAAACTTCGGATATACTCCTGTATGAACAGAAAAAAACAAATCGTTAAATTACTTTCAGCATCGGCTCTATTTATAGCGTTGATGTTGCCAACAGTGATTCAATTTGTTC
>NZ_JBPCUJ010000059.1:0-6525 GCF_051011215.1 Lutimonas sp. | reverse complement strand
GGGTGCCCATGTATTGCCCCTGTAATACCCAATACAGAATGACCCGCATTCAACAATCGTATCTTCATTTTTTCATAGGGCGTAACATCGGGAACGAACTGTAGTCCTACATTTTCAAGTTGCGGTCTACCATCTGAAAAATCGTCCTCAACAACCCATTGGATGAAAGGCTCACATACTACAGGCCATATATCCTGCAAATCATATTCATTTTTTAAATAGTCCATTATCTCCTTTGTGGTTACAGGAGTAATTCTGTCAACCATACTATTCGGAAAGCTAACTTCTTTTTCTATCCAACTAGCTAATTGAGGGTCTTGTTTTTTTGCGAAAGCCAATACCATTTTACGAGCGACATTTCCATTGTGCTGAATATTATCGCAGGACATGATTGTAAATGGTTGTAATCCGTTAGCTCGTCTTTTTTTAAGTGCTGCGGTCAAATAGCCGTAAACAGTTTTGGGTTCATTCGGATTTCTTAATTCATGTTGTATATCAGGATTTTCAAAATCGAACGCTCCGGTTGATGGATTAAAATTATATCCCCCTTCCGTGATGGTCAAGGAAATAATTTTAGTGGTTTCACTTGCCAATTTATCGATAACGGCTTGAGGGTCATCAACCGCCAATAGAAACTCCATAATAGAACCTATGATTTCATTTTCAATATTCCCATTGGGGTGCTGGGTAACCAAGGTATAAAGACCATCCTGTTCTTTTAAGACATTGTACATGTTACGGTCTCCTTCTCGTAGACCTACACCACAGATTGCCCAATTATCTGCATCATTTTTTTGCAGCAATCGATGAATGTAGTAGGCCTGATGCGAACGATGAAAACCACCAACCCCGATATGGACAATACCTGTTGCTAATGATTTTCTGTCGTATTCAGGACAGGAAATTCGATTTGAAAGATTATCAAGATTTTTCTGATTTAATTCCATTTCTACTTTTCTACAGATTAAGATCCAATTTTCACCTTGTTCCTTTTCATTGCCCAATACGCAGTAACGAAATAGGTAACCGTACAGATAAATCCATATACATAAAAGGTATCCCTGTTAACGAGATAATCCTTTTCCGTAGCGCTGCCAAACAACACCTTTGCTGCCAATATCAAAGTAATTGACAAAGCAGTCACCGCCACGACTTTTAATGCTTTTGTAAACAAAGAATTGTCCTTTGGAGGGGTTGGTTCTTCAGCAGCCAATTTTTCGTGGTACTCATCAACCAGTTCATTGAACTCTTTTTCTTTAGCTTCTGCTTCTGGATACGTTTTTTTGGCACCATAACGACCCGCTAAAAACGTATATAAAATAATAGTGAAGAACCACGTTGGAATAAACAGATAATAGAAAGACATGACGTCTAAAAAGTTTAGACCAAAACCGAATACCAAACCCAATACCCAAGAAGCAACAGCGGGTATGCTGGTCAGGTAGTCTTGATATTTTGACCAATAACGTGTATATCCGATTCTGGGAAACACTTGATGTTCAGCAAACACAATAGCTCCGACAGGAACCACCAATAGGCCGGCATATGTCAACAAGGGAAGTATCTGGGAGAACACAAAGGGAAAACAAGCTATGATAACCATAGCAATTCCCACTACCATGGTGGTCTTTCGACGGGAGAAACTGGAAAATATGGCTTGTGCCGCCAATCCTGCACGATACAGATTGGTGATGGCCGTTGTCCATCCCGCCACAATAACAATCACAAATCCCGACCATCCTAATGCATAGTACGCCACATCGCCCGGGTCAAGCTCCACAATGGTCTTCCCTAAAATCACAGCAGCTCCAGCACCCATAATTCCCGCGGCAATCCAAGCAATATAATGACCAAATAGCATTCCCGTACTTGTTGCCAGTCCGTAGGATTTCTTCTTTGCGAATCGCAATAAGGCCATATCAATCAAACCAAAATGTGTAATGGTATTTGCAGCCCATCCAAAACCTATAACCTCGACCAATCCTATACCGCTTTCCCCATCACTATTTATGCCCGTCCATATGGATAGATTCCCAATATCCACAAATTCAGACCAGCTACCAGGAAGCGGTTTCTCCAAAACACTTAAAGAAAGAGCAGGAAGCAACACCAATGCACCGCTGGTAAACATCGTAAATAGCCATGGTGCACATACCCCTGAAAAATCAGAAACGGCGTTAAAACCATAGATGGCGACATAGACCACAACCATTCCGACCAAGAAAACAATTAATATGAACCAAAAGTTTGTGGGGTACCAATTCAGCTGCGCAGGAATATCAAAGGCGAATCGCACTGCGGTCGCCGAGACCGTTACCATCGCCGCCGAAATAACCGTGAATATGAGGACATTGGCCCAATCATACAGGTATGACATTTTCTTGCCTGCAATCTTTTTGAGATAGGTATAAAGGCTTAATCGGGTGTCAACGGCAATCGGAGAAGTAATCAAAGTCCAGCTTAATACGGCCAATACGTTTCCAATGAGCAAACCGATGACTATATCCATAGTCTTTGCACCCAGGGCAACAAAGGTGGCTCCTATCACAAATTCCGTTGCCGCCACATGTTCAGCCGCATATAGTCCCGCAAAATGAGTCCAGTCGTGAAGTTTGTGTTTTGGAACTGGGAGTTGTTCCTCTTGAACTTCTTTGAGTTGAGAAAGCTCTGTTATTTCTTTCATTTGATTGGTTTGGTTTTTAAGTCATGCACCACAACGCCCCTGGCCTTGTCCCGCCAACGGCGGGACAAATTACAAATGTCAAATGACAAATTCCAATTTGTTGCTTGTCATTTGTCATTTAGGATTTACCAAGCGAAGCTTGGTCTATAGGCGTTGTTATGTGCTTGCGATTTCCCAATTTTCCACTTGATGCATGCCGTCCTCCCATAATTTCAGTAATGCATTGGCAGATAAACCAATGATTTTGGGATTAGATCCTACCCTTTGCAAAGTTGCCACCGATTTCTCCTCAAACGTCCCAAGCAATTTGGCAGCAGTCCAAAGACTAACAGAGGCATTTTCATGATCTAGCAACTTATAAAACAGATTAACAGTGTTTTTGTTGCTAGCTCTAATCTCATTTACGAGATTAGTAATTTGTGAATGGACATTGTTTGACTTTTCCGAATCTCCTTGTTGCTGTAATTCACCATGGAGAAAGCATAGTTCAATATACTTATCAATTAACTCCATATTTTAAGGATTGCACATAACGCCCCTGGCTATGGCCAGGCGCCTGGAGGCGCCAACCATCAAGGGTTTTAATTAATTAACTCTAAGTTAGGAAAATAAACCAAGCCTTGGCAGGCGATTGGCTATAGGCGTTGTTAGCACCAGTTCATTTTTTTAACCATTGAAACCCATGCAACCTGAATTCACCCCTTCCCTTTAAATCTAGCATTATGGATGTGGAGTAAGGGAAAGATCGAAAATCAGTTTTCTTAATAGTAATTATCTTCGAGTTTACTTCTTCTCCCAATGGAATGCTTTTAAAGCCGTTACCATTTAGCTCTTGTATCAGGATCAAAGATGAATTTAATGGTTCGTTGAATTCGAAACCCTCTTCTAAGGGATGGTTCATTATTATAATAATCTTATTAGAGTTTAAATTCATTGTGGAGTCAAGTTTATTTCCGAACATGAATTCGATATCGCCACCTGGAGTATCTCCCCTTGAATCAAAATTATAGTTAGGAAAATCTGTTGAGATCATTTTTGATTTCGAAACTCTAAAGAACGTATCGGTCCAAAAGGTTCCAGAAATATCCTGTTTATGAATAGTTGAAGCTTCATTCTCAGTTAAGCCAAATTTTACAAGTTCATTAATACTGGATTGAAGTGTATCCGTTGGTCTATGAACAAGACAAATTATATCATAGTCTTGTTGTTCTGCTAGTGCATCTTTCGTTTGACTAAAGAGTTGAACACTTAATACGGAAAGAGCGGTTATTCCAACGACAATTAAGAGGTGTCGCAAATTAAATTTGCTTTCAGAAGTTGTAAGAATGTAAAGGTTGGCAATTCCAACTCCAACTAGCCAACAAATTTGAAAGGGAAAGCTTATAGCGCCGATCCAAGGTCCGAATACAAACCAAAGTAGTAGTATGAAAATTATTGTTTGGACCAGCGAAAAGAAAAGACAAAGAAAAAATCCAACCACAAAATGAACTTTTTCAAAAACATTGCGGTATAACCCAATCAATAACAGGGAGAAGGTTGAGAGGATTATGGTATAAAATGCAAAAGGAACAACATCTCCTTTACCAAATCCATCGTTAGAGAGAACATAAAGGTATGCTATGAACGTTGAACAGGCGGTTAGGATTAACGTGTAGGTGATTCTTTTCAACTGGAGGTATTGGTGCTAACGGCCTTGGCTATGAGCCGGCGCTTCATCGCACAGACCATTCCTGGGCTAGATTATTAGAAAACAAGTTAGCAAATATTCGCAAGCCTAGGAGAGCGATGGATTATAGCCGTTGTTGTGTGCTGGTTTTAGCTTAGTAGTGCTGAGATCAATTTCACAGCGAAAATCAACGAGTTCGAGTGAGAGACCCGTCATGTCAACATTTATCAGCTTAGTTTCCCAGCCTTCAGGCGCCTCCGGCCCGTAGAAAACAATATTTTCGGCAGTACCAGTGAAAATGCAGTTTTCAAAAATTGTATCCCAAAACTGATTGTTTTTGAAATTGACATTAATAAACTTACACTGAAAATATCTTGTCGGACCACCTAGATTCGTATGCTGGCCAATGAATTTACAATCTTCAAATATGCAGTTGTCTAAAACAGAACCTCCAAGGAAGTAAGTATTCTTGAACTGGCAATTGTTCCAGGTAATACTAATGAATTTACAATTGTGAAAGACACAGTCGTTATAAACCACATAATCGAAATTGGCATCACTAAATGTTTGATTGGAAAAGCGAATGCCATTTTTTCTATCCAATTTCCTCATTCCTAAATACTAGCACACAACTCGTTATATATACACTAAAATAGCACTTTATCCGCTTCTGGTTCCGGATAAGGATATATATGATCTCTGTTATCCATATTTTTCCAGGATATTGCACAAATGAAAAACCCCCTGATTTTTTCAGAGGGTTTTCCTTATTATTGACTTTGAAAAAGTTATTTACTACCTATAAACTCATCAAAAGATTTGAGTTCTATAGCTTCTAAACCTTTGATCTTCTTCTTTAGCTTGGCATAGTCTTCCTTGGCCTTCATATAGCGTTCAGAGATGATCTTTAAATTTGCCATGTCTGCCGCTCTGGGTCTGTCCCAACTATCTGCAACCTTGCTGTACAGGGTCGTCATCTTCTCCCGTAACTGAGGCTCTGCACTGCCCACATAATTATCACCGGTGGTGATCACAAGGGTTTCTTTCAGCGCGTTCAGCTTATCAGTCATTTTGCTATTGCCTTCAGCCTCTGTCTTGGCGATCATCTCATCTACTTCATAGACAAAATAAGCCAGATCCTGAGTCATATCGTACAACTGCATTGTAATATCATTCTTAATTGTACGGTCTGCCGGGGTCAAAGGCGAGTTCTTATCATAAACCAATTCAAAGGGATGTTCATAGACATCTTTACCCTTAGTCATCACCGCTTTATACTTTCCTGCGGGTACTTGTGGTGCAGAAAAGCCACCAAAAGTTAGTGTCTTGCCTTTGGCCACTTTCGGAATTTTACGGGTGAAGCCCCAGGTAACAACATTGATACCTTTAGACTTGCCAGGTCCCAACTCCACAATCTTATTGCCTTCCATATCCTGAATCTCCATACTCATCTTGCCAAACGTATGTCGCTTTTTCAAATAGTATTTCAATTGTAAGGACTTGCTTTTATTGGGTCCTCTGAAATCTATAGAAGCGTTACCAAAGCCGCCGCTAAACGTACTGGTCTCATTAATGGTAGTGGGCGTATTGTCAAAGAAATGCACATTTTTTGCCAGGATTTCGGGCGTTAAGCCACGCAAGGGAGAAATGTCATCTATAATGATCACTCCACGTCCGTGTGTGCCCAAAACCAAGTCGCTTGTGCGCTTTTGCAGGTCTATAAAATGTACGGCTACTGAAGGCACGTTCTTGGTGAACTTGCTCCAGCTTTTTCCGCCGTCAAGAGTTATGTACAAGCCAAACTCTGTTCCTAAAAACAAAAGATCCGGATTCACATAATCTTCCTGTATGTTTCGCACAGGGCCTTCAACTTCTCCATTGATAATATTCGTCCAGCTAGCGCCATAATCTGTAGTCTTATAGGCATAGGCAGTCATATCACCTGTTGTATGCCCATCAAAGACAGCATAGGCTGTACCTTTATCAATGCTACTGGCTTCTATATGATAGCACCAGGTATTGGCCGGCAATCCGGAAATATTTGGCGTTGTATTCGTCCAATTCTTTCCACCGTCACGGGTTACCTGTACATTCCCATCATCTGAACCTGCCCAGATCACATTTTCATCCAAAGAGGATTCCGCTATGGTAAAAATTGTCGTGTGGTTCTCGGCAC
>NZ_JBPCUJ010000058.1:0-21526 GCF_051011215.1 Lutimonas sp. | reverse complement strand
CCCTGAATCAGCTGAAGTAAATCAAGGTCACACCTGCTTAAAAGGACGTTTCGCCTTTCAATTTTACAATCACCCAGACCGCTTACGTGAGCCTCTAATCAAAAAAAACGGATCCTTTGAAGTTGTTACCTGGGATGAAGCCTACGATTTTATAGCTGAAAAATTACTTCAAGTACGAGATAAATATGGAAAAGATGCCATTGGCTGCATCTCATCTTCACGGGCCACCAATGAGGAAAATTACCTCATGCAAAAAATGACAAGAGTTGCCTTAAACACCAATAATATTGACGGTTGTGCCCGCGTTTGTCATGCCCCAACAGCATATGGTATGCAAAAAGCATTTGGTACCGGAGCTGCTACAAATTCAATTGTCGATCTGGATCTAACCGATTGTATCCTTCTTTTTGGAGCAAACCCAACGGAAGCTCATCCTGTTACCGGCGCCAAAATAAAACAATTATTTATGCAGGGAATTCCCAGTATTGTGGTAGATCCTGTAAAAACCAGCCTTGCCAAATTGGCAACCTATCACCTGCAATTAAGACCTGGCACCAATGTCGCCTTGTTAAACATGATGGGGCATTATATTGTGAAGGAAGGAAAGGTCCGTGAAGAATTTATAAAGAAGTATACAGAGCAATATGAAACCTTTTACAATCATGTGATCGATTTAGACATGGATGAGCTGGAAGAAATTACCTCAGTATCAAAAGAACTGGTCAGAAAAGCTGCCCTGGCCTATGCAGATGCCAAAAATGCGATGGAATTTCACGGTCTTGGTGTTACAGAACATTTTCAGGGAAGTAAAACGGTGATGCTATTATCAAATATCGCCATGATGACTGGAAATATCGGACGACCCGGAGTGGGTCTAAACCCTTTAAGAGGACAAAACAATGTGCAAGGAGCCGCTGATATGGGCGTGCAACCCCATCAAGGTGCTGGTTATATGGATGTAAACGATCCTGGAATTCAAGATTACTATGCCGAAAAATATGGTATTCCAAGCATGCCGGAAAAAGAAGGCTTAAAAATTCCTGAAATGCTGGAGGCTGCTATTGCCGGTAAATTTAAAGCATTGTGGATCATGGGTGAAGATACACTGATGACCGACCCGAATACCATGCATATTAGAAAAGCAATGGAGCAATTAGATATTATGGTTGTTCAGGAACTTTTTATGTCGGCGACAGCAGAAATGGCTGATGTGGTGCTTCCTGCAAGTTCCTATTTTGAAAAGAACGGAACATTTACCAATGGAGAAAGAAGGGTGCAGCGCGTCAATAAAGTAGTTGAACCTATCGGTAATACCAAGCCTGATGGTCAAATGATTATCGATATGATGTATAAACTGGGCTATGAGCAGCCCACCGGAAAAATATATGATGCAGCACTTATTTTGGAAGAAATCGCCGATGTTATTCCCTTTATGAAAGGGATTAGCTGGGACAGATTAGGAACCAACGGACTGCAATGGCCAATTCTGGAGAATGGAACGGATACAAAGATTATTCATAAAGACGGAAACTTTAAGCGTGGTAAAGGTAAATTTCATCATTTTGATTTTGAAGAAACTCCTGAATTGCTCGAACACCGAAATAAATATCCATTTATTTTGACAACCGCAAGGCAGTTGGAACATTACAATGCCGGTACCATGACCAGGAGAACTGATAACCAATCACTCTCCCCGATGGATTATCTGGAAATAAACCCTTTGGATGCCGCCGATAAAGAGATCTCAGCAGATGACAAAGTGCGCATTTTTTCTGACAGGGGCAGTGTTGAAATCCCAGTCAAGCTCACGTATTTAGTAAAACCGGGTGTGGTCAGAACCACCTTTCATCAACCTGATATTTTCATCAACATGATCACTGGAAACGTAGGAGACGAATACACCTTAACACCGGAATATAAAGTAGTAGCTGTTGATTTTGAAAAAGTCTAAACCTGTTTATTGACTTGAAACCTGCAGGCCGTCATAGGCTAAAAAAACATGGGAGGGCAATTCTTTTGAAACTTCAGCATGAAAGCCCATCCTATTGCTGATATGCGTCAGATAGGCTTTTTTAGGCTTTAATTCTTCAATAAAATTCAGGGCATCCTCTAAGTTAAAATGAGTTGGATGGGGATCCTTGCGTAAGGCATTTATGACAAGGATATCCAAATCTTTTAATTTTTCCTTTTCTGATGCCTCAATGGTTTTAGCATCTGTGATATAGGCAAATTTTTCAATTTTAAATCCTAAAATCGGAAGCCTACCATGCATCACCTCGATTGGTTCTATTTTTTTACCTTTTAACTCCATGGAGCTATCATCAATAATATTAAGAGAAACCTTTGGAGCCCCCGCATACCTGTTTTCTGTGGCAAAAATATACGCAAATCGTTCTCGTAAATTTGCCGCTACTCTTGTATCGCAATAAAAATCAACCTCCCCGTCTCTTTGCGAAAAAGGTCTGACATCATCCAATCCTGCCGTATGGTCCGCATGAAAATGTGTAAATAAAATACCATCCAAATGGTCCACGCCCGCTCTCAGCAATTGCTGTCTGAAATCAGGCCCGCAATCTATTACATAACTTGCCTCCTCCCACTCCAGCAACACCGATGACCTCAATCTTTTGTCTTTGGGATCTGTTGATAAACACACTTCGTGTTTAGATCCAATAATCGGAATACCCTGGGACGTTCCAGTACCTAAAAAGGTAATTTTCATACAAATAATTTTTCCTGCTAATTTAACATTAAATGTCGATAATTCTTATGGATATCTGTTGAATGACAAGGAATCGCCAATCTTTTTTTATATTCACTATAACAATGATAAATCATGTAATTTGCTCTGGGAAATTTGAATAGTTCGAGAGGTTACAAAGTGATATATATCAGTATTTAAGGCTAAAATAAAAGGTAATTTTAATGACAAATCAAAATTATGGGTATGAAATTAGGTATCTTAAAAGAAACTGAATCCAGTGAAAAAAGAGTTTCAATTTCACCGAGAATTGCTAAGCAATTAGTAGATAATGGATTTACGGTTATTGTGGAAGATGATGCCGGCGCATCGTCAAAATTTAAAAATTCCTACTATCGAAAAGCGGGAGCACGTGTAGAAAAAAGAGGAGCTGTTTATAAAGACAGTGATGTATTAATTAAAATAAATCCCTTTGATGAAGATGGCTTAAAATTAGTAGACAGTCATCATATTTTAATCTGCCAGCTTTTTCACAAATCACACCCTGAAATTGTTCAGAAAATTGCTGATAAAGGAGCCACCATTTTCTCAATGGATACCTTGCCCAGAATTTCTCGTGCACAGGACATGGATGTTTTAAGTTCTCAGAGCAATCTGGCTGGTTATAAGGCCGTGATAAAAGGAGCCTATGAAATGACAAAAATATTTCCTTTAATGATGACCGCAGCCGGAACCATTACCCCTTCCAGAGTTCTCATTTATGGAATCGGGGTGGCTGGTCTGCAAGCCATCGCTACTGCAAAAAGACTCGGAGCTATTGTAGAAGCAACGGACATTAGAATGGAGACAAAAGAGCAGGCAGAATCATTAGGAGCCAAGTTCATCACTGTAGAAGCGGATGATGAAGCATCCGAAAACGGATATGCCAAAGCCGCTTCTGACGAATATGCAAAACGTCAAAAAGAAGCAGTTGATGCCTCTCTGTTCAAAGCAGACTTGGTGATTACTACAGCCATGGTACCGGGCAGAAAGTCTCCGGTATTGATCACGGAGGAACAAGTCTTAGAAATGAAAAATGGCGCGGTTATTATAGATCTTGCTGCCGCACAAGGAGGTAACTGCGAACTGAGTAAAATGAATAAGGCAGTGATAAAAAATGGCGTAAAAATCATTGGAACAACCATTGCCCCGGAAAGCGTATCAACAAATGCCAGTGACCTATATGCAAAAAATATGTATAACTTCATCATGTTTCTAACTGAAAATAATGAATTTAAATTCGATTTAGAAGACGAGATAACTGATGAAACCTTAATTGTGAAAGAAGGGGTCATTCGAAAAACTTAAATATGTAACTATGAATCTAATAATAGAATTAATAAGTGAAAACCTTCAAATGATCTACATCGTCATTCTTATGATTTTTGTAGGTGTTGAAGTTATTGGGCATGTTCCTGCCGTTTTACATACACCCCTTATGTCCGGGGCCAATGCCATACACGGGGTCGTAATTATCGGTGCGATTTTGGTGATGCTCGGTACTGAACCAGATAATATTCTGGCGCTGTCACTTGGTTTTGTAGCGGTGCTACTGGGAACTTTAAACGTGGTGGGTGGCTTTGTAGTTACCGATCGCATGTTAGAAATGTTTAAAAAGAAAAAATAATGGAATATCTATTCAGTCTAGAAATCATCTATTTGATTGCCTCTGTCACTTATATCATGGGGCTCAAAATGCTCGGACATCCTGAAACTGCGCGTAAAGGAAACTTGATTGCGGCTTTTGGAATGGGACTTGCCATCTTTGGAACCATATTTTTATATAAGGGAGAAGTGGCCAGCCTTATCTATATTTTAATCGCCATTGCCATTGCCATCGGAACCATTATTGGCTGGGGCGTTGCCAAAAAAGTGGATATGACAAAAATGCCTGAACTGGTGTCACTGTTCAACGGAATGGGAGGCGCAAGTGCAGCTCTCATAGGGTTGATTGAATTCAGCCACTACACGGGAGACCAAATCTCGATCTTTACCATTTTAGCAGGGGTTATTATTGGTAGTATTTCTTTTTCAGGGAGTATGATCGCCTGGGGAAAACTAAACGGAACCTTGAACAAACCGATCCGACTTCCTGCATACAACATATTGAACAATGTTATTCTGGTGGCAATTCTTGCCTTTGCCACCTTCATTGTGTTAACAGGAGCTGACAGTCAGTTGTTTCTATACCTGCTTTTCTTTGCCGCGCTGGCTTATGGTGTTCTTTTCGTGATGCCTATTGGAGGGGCAGATATGCCTGTTGTTATTTCACTGTTAAATTCCTTTACTGGATTGGCAGCTGCATTTGGAGGTTTCCTTTATGGAAATATGGTCATGCTCACAGGGGGTATCCTGGTGGGATCTGCGGGAACTATTTTAACTTTTGCCATGTGTGATGCCATGAACCGTCCTTTGGCCAGCGTTATATTTGGTGCTTTCGGAGAAGGAACTACAGGAAGCGATGCTTCAAAACAAACATCACAAGGCAGTATCAAAAAGACAACGCCGAGTGATGCAGCTATTTTGATGAATTATGCCAACCAGGTGATCATTGTTCCCGGTTACGGTTTAGCCGTCGCTCAGGCTCAACATGTGATCCATGAACTTGAGGTATTATTAGAGAAAAAAGGTGTCAAAGTGAAATATGCCATTCATCCGGTTGCTGGAAGAATGCCTGGTCACATGAATGTATTGTTGGCAGAAACGAACGTGGATTATGACAAATTAATCGAGATGGATGACATTAATTCAGAATTCCAAAATACGGATGCCGTGCTCGTGGTTGGTGCCAATGATGTAGTAAATCCGGCGGCTCACAACGATCCGGCCAGTCCAATTTACGGGATGCCTATATTAGAAGTGGTCAATGCAAAAAGCATCATTATCAATAAAAGAAGTATGAATCCCGGGTATGCAGGAATCGAAAATGAACTATTCTTTAATCAAAAAACATCCATGCTGTTTGGTGATGCCAAAGATGTGCTTACCAAGCTGGTTCAAGAATTAAAAAACATGTAAAAAGCACCGTTAAATAGGATTCTATTCAGCGCTAAATTTTTAAAGCAAAATCTTTATACTCTTTAAATCTTGAGTATATTTGTTAAAAAATAAGCAGGATGAGATTTATCAAAGGTGATAAAGAACTTGAACACGTTCTTTCGGTGAAACAAAAGTCACTTCGTGTTAACTTGAATGAACATATTTACGGAACTTTCGCAGAAATTGGTGCGGGACAAGAAACTGTTCGACATTTTTTTAGAGCAGGTGGTGCTTCGGGAACAATTGCGAAAGCGATGTCGGCCTATGATAAAGATTTTTCTGATGCGATTTATGGTATTGAAACTGATCGCAGATATGTGACGGAATCGCGTTTAAGAAAAATGCTGCGTCATGAGGTAGAGTTGATAGAAGATCGATTGAATCGTGATAAACATCCGAATAAGATTTTCTTTTCTTATGCAAATACTGTTACCACAATAGATTTTGCTAAAAATTTCAAAGGACATGGCTGGGTAGGAATTCGATTTCAGATGGATGCTTTGGAAGACTACAATGAAATTGTCTTGCATGTTCGGTTTAAGCAAACAGATTCTAAATTACAACAGGAGACTCTTGGCGTATTAGGAGCCAACCTTATCTATGGTGCTTTCTATTTAAACGACAGTCCTAAAGATCTTTTAAAATCTTTTTATGACAATATAGACAATGATACCATTGAGGTAGACATGGTTGATTTTTCAGGACCGAGATTTATGTATGTGGACAACCGATTGATGAGTCTGCATCTACTTAAAAACGGCATGACCAATGCGGTAATGTTCGGGCCCGATGGTAATAACCTCCTTCCTGCGCAGCAGTTATATAAGAAAAACATACTTGCCTTACGGGGTAGTTACAGACCTGTAACAAGGGTGAATATGGAAATGTATGAGGAAGCCAAGAAAATGTTTTTTTCAGACAAAAGAGTGACTGAAAAAAACACCCATGTGATTTTTGAAATTACCCTGGCCAACTTGCGATCTGAAGGTAAAATCAATGAACGTGATTTCTTGGACAGAGCCGAACTACTCTGCTCTCTTGGACAAACCGTAATGATTACTAACTTCCAGGAGTATTACAAACTGGTTGATTATTTCTCTGAATTCACCAAGGCACGGATGGGCTTAGCAATGGGTGTTTATAACCTGATCCAGATCTTTGATGAAAAGTATTACCGTGACCTGAGTGGTGGTGTGCTTGAAGCTTTTGGCAAACTATTCTATAAAGATTTAAAAGTTTATCTATATCCGTTGAAAGATCTTGAAACCGGAGAAATCATTACGAGTAAAAGTTTGAAGGTTCATCCAAGGATGAAAGAATTGTATAAATATTTCAAATTCAACGGTCGAATCGCAGATATTACCAAATTTGATCCTGAGATATTAGAGATTTTCTCGAGGAAAGCATTTAAAATGATCGTAGATGGAAAAAATGGCTGGGAAGAAATGCTGCCGGAGGGTGTAGCAAAAATAATCAAGGACAAAAGATTATTTGGCTATAGTCGCAGAAAACATGAAATGAAAAATAAAACAAAATAAAAAAGGGCGGTGTTTACCGCCCTTTTTGATGCTATAATATCTGTGCTGTGTGGTCTTTGGTCTTTACCTTTTGAATGACATCTTCAATCCTGCCATTTTCATCTATAACAAAGGTAGTTCTGTGAATTCCATCATATTCTCTACCCATAAATTTCTTTGGTCCCCAAACACCATAAGCCATAATCACTTCTTTTTCTTCATCAGCCAACAAAGAATAAGGTAATTCCTGTTTGTTGCTAAAATTCAACTGGCGTTTTTCAGAATCCGCACTTACTCCAATCACCTCATATCCCTTACTTTGAAAACTCTGATAGTTATCTCTTAAATTACAGGCCTCAGCCGTACATCCTGGTGTGCTGGCCTTGGGATAAAAAAACAGTACTACTTTTTTTCCTTTAAAGTCCTTTAACTCAATGGTTTTACCATATTGATCTTTTGCTTTGAAATCGGGAGCCTTGTCCCCTATTTGTAATGTTGTCATTATTTGTATTTTTACTCAAAAATACTGAAAAATGAATAAATCAGAAAGGGTTCAATTCGTAATCGACACCTTGGAATCACTCTACCCGTCTCCTCCAATTCCATTAGATCATAAAGATCCCTATACCTTGTTGATTGCCGTCCTTCTTTCGGCTCAAAGTACAGATGCAAGGGTGAATACAATCACACCGCTCCTTTTTGAAAGAGCTGACAATCCATTTGAAATGATCACCTTAAGTGTCGAAGAAATAAGGGAAATCATCAAACCCGTTGGACTCTCCCCTATGAAATCAAAAGGAATTTACGGCTTGTCCCACATTTTAATCGATAAATACAACGGACAGGTTCCTGATAAAATTGAATTATTAGAAGAACTTCCTGCTGTAGGTCATAAAACCGCTTCGGTCGTCATGAGCCAGGCTTTTGGTGTTCCAAGCTTTCCTGTAGATACACATATTCATCGTTTGATGTATCGTTGGAATTTAAGTACGGGAAAAAATGTGGTTCAGACCGAAAAAGATGCCAGACGTTTGTTTCCTGAAGAACTTTGGAACAAATTGCATCTTCAAATTATCTACTACGGTCGCGAATACTCTCCTGCCAGAGGCTGGAATAGAGATAAGGATATTATTACTAAAACAATCGGAAGGAAAAATTTGACATAAAAAAAGCTCTTAATATCATATTAAGAGCTTTTTCCGATTAATTCAAATGAAACATTAAGCTTTCTTTTTCCGTCTTGACCGACTTTATCGATTTCGAATAATTTAGTAAAAATGAAACCGTTTCAGTGCTCGGGTCAAGTTTTTCTTTGAAAAATCTTTCAGTGTAAAGTTTTGCCATAAATCTTATAATTTTTTAGGGATTAATAAGATAACGAACAAAAATAAATATTATTGCACAAAGATTAAAAAACTTTAAATTAGTTTGTTAAAATAATATTATTGTTGTCAATCATTTTCCTTAAGTTGATCAAGGCATACCTCATTCTTCCTAGGGCTGTATTAATACTAACGTTCGTTTGCTCAGAAATCTCCTTAAAGCTCATGTCCTTAAAAATTCTCATCATAAGAACCTCTCTTTGGTCTTCTGGCAATTCCTCAACTAATTTCTTTACATCTTCATGAATTTGATTCTTGATGATTTTTCCTTCTGCACTTAAAGAGTTGTCACTCAATACTGAAAAAATATCAAATTCGTCTGTATTCTGAAAAGTAGGCATTCTGTTTCCTTTTCTGAAGAAATCAATAATAAGGTTGTGTGCGATTCGCATTGTCCAAGGTAAAAACTTACCTTCTTCATTGTATTTACCCATTTTTAAAGTATTGATCACTTTAATAAAAGTATCCTGAAAAATATCATCAGCGACATCTCTATCTTGTACTTTTGAATAAATAAAACTGAAAATTCTTTGTTTGTGACGCAAGATTAAGATTTCTAAACATCTCTCATTTCCTGCAATGTAGTTACTAACTAAGACGCTATCGTCTAATTTTTGATTGTGCATAATTCCCCTTTTTTAAGTGAAGCTTTAATACTAATTCAGCTTCGTTTGATTATTGTTATGAAAAGTAGAACTATACTATATGCAAAAATTTTTAAATTAATAAATCGTTAGGGGAGACTAGTCTAAGTTTCAATAAGTCTCTGGACAAATATAAACACATTTATTTCTTATAAACAAATTTTTTTGCAAAATATTTTATTTCTTTTAACATTTTACCCTCTTTTTTTAACAAAAAAACCTCAGTATATTTGTAGACTCTTGAATTCAAAACACACGTAACACCTTGAAAAACAGCGATTTTAAAGATTTTATCACAATAACAGGCGCTTCTTTACACAATTTGAAGAATTTAAATGTAAAAATTCCCAGAAATAAGCTTGTTGTGCTTACCGGATTGTCCGGATCCGGGAAATCCAGCCTTGCATTTGACACCTTATATGCCGAAGGTCAGCGTAGATATGTAGAAAGTTTGTCTTCTTATGCAAGACAATTTCTAGGTAAGTTAAATAAGCCAAAGGTTACTTCTATCAAGGGAATATCACCCGCAATCGCTATTGAGCAGAAAGTAAACAGTACGAATCCGCGTTCTACGGTAGGTACAACTACAGAAGTTTATGACTATTTGAAGTTATTATACGCCAGGATTGGCAAAACCTACTCGCCAGTTTCCGGTAATGAAGTAAAAAAGGATACTGTCAGAGATGTCTTAAATCATATTAAAACACTCAAAGCAGGAAGCAAGCTTGTCTTGCTGGCTCCTATTATTATAGAGAAAGGAAAAGATATAGACACCATCATCAACATTTTGAAACAACAAGGCTTTTCCAGACTGATGGTCAATGACAAGATTATGCGAATTGATAAGTTTATACCAGCCCCGAAACAAAAGCTATGGCTGGTGGTCGATAGAATCGTTGTACAACATGACGAAGATTTTTACAACAGGGTTGCCGATTCTATACAAACAGCCTTTTATGAAGGAAAAGGAGAATGTGTGCTGGAAAGCATTGACACAAAGAAAAGAATATCCTTTAGTAATAAGTTTGAATTAGACGGAATGACCTTCCTGGAACCAAATGTTCACTTCTTTAGCTTTAACAATCCGTATGGTGCCTGTAATAAATGTGAGGGATATGGTAATATCATTGGTATCGACAGGGACCTTGTAATTCCAAATACATCGCTTTCCATATACGATGATGCCATTCTGCCCTGGAAAAGTGACTCCTTTAAAGCCTATAAGGATGATCTTGTTTTAAACGCCTATAAATTTGATTTTCCAATTCACAAACCACTCTTTGAATTGAGTGATGAACAACTGGAACTGCTCTGGACAGGCAATACATATTTCAATGGTCTAAATGCCTTTTTTAAGCATCTCGAAGAAAAGAGTTATAAAATTCAATACAGGGTCATGCTCTCGAGATACAGAGGTAAAACCAAATGTACGAGTTGTGAAGGTAAAAGATTACGAAAAGAAGCTACCTATGTAAAGGTACATGGTAAAGACCTTAGCCAATTGGTTGATCTGCCTATTGACGAAATTTTGGAATTCTTCAAAAACTTAGCACTGGATGAATCGGAAAATGCCATTGCTAAAAGATTACTTTTAGAAATAAGGAATCGTTTAGCGTTTTTAAATGACGTTGGATTAAATTACTTAACACTTAACAGAAATTCTAATACGCTCTCGGGAGGAGAAAGCCAACGTATTAACCTGGCCACTTCTTTGGGAAGCAGTCTTGTGGGCTCCATGTATATTCTGGACGAACCAAGTATAGGTCTGCATTCGAGGGATACAGAAAAACTGATCAATGTTTTATTCAAATTAAGAGACCTGGGAAACACTGTGATTGTTGTTGAACATGATGAAGAAATTATTCGTGTGGCGGACCACGTCATTGATATTGGTCCTGAAGCAGGAAGTTTTGGCGGTGAACTGGTCGCTGAGGGTAACTTCAATCAGATTTTAAAAGCAGATTCATTAACAGCAAAATATTTGAATGGAAAATTACAAATTGAAATTCCATCAAAAAGACGCATCGGTAAAAAGAAAATAAATATTATTGGTGCGCGGGCCAATAATTTAAAAAATGTAGACGTTTCGCTTCCGCTAAATTCTTTAACGATGATCACCGGAGTTTCGGGAAGTGGAAAAAGTACACTGATTCGGAATATTTTGTATCCGGCACTCCAAAAGATCATCCATAAATACGGGGAAAAACCAGGACAATATTCTGAAGTTAATGGAGATATTGACAGCATTCAAAACATTGAATTTGTGAACCAGAACCCAATAGGTAGATCCAGCCGTTCAAATCCAGTAACTTATATCAAAGCCTATGACGACATCCGAGGGCTTTTTACGGATCAAAAACTTGCTAAAATGAGAGGATATAAGGCTAAGTTTTTTTCTTTTAATGTAGATGGTGGGAGATGTGACACGTGTAAAGGTGAAGGAGAAGTCACCATAGAAATGCAGTTTATGGCAGATGTGCATCTCGAATGCGAGACTTGTAAAGGAAAAAGGTTTAAAAAGGAAGTTCTTGAAATAAACTATGAAGGAAAAAACATCAATGATATCCTACAGACCACTGTCGATGAGGCAATTGCATTTTTCACAGAACATGATCAATACAAAATAGTAAATAAACTAATGCCTTTACAAGACGTAGGTTTGGGGTATGTACAATTAGGCCAGGCCTCTTCTACCCTGTCCGGAGGAGAAGCCCAAAGAATAAAGCTGGCCTCCTTTTTAGTAAAAGGAAGCAGCAAAGAAAAGACGCTCTTTATTTTTGATGAACCTTCAACCGGGCTCCATTTTCACGATATTAAAAAACTCTTAAAATCGTTCAATGCGCTCATAGACAAAGGGCATTCCATCATTGTTATAGAACATAATCTTGACCTTATTAAATGTGCAGACTATATCATAGATCTTGGACCAGAAGGTGGCAAGAAAGGTGGAAATGTAGTAGCTGAAGGAGTCCCAGAAGATCTTATAAAAAACAAAAATTCCTATACTGCCAGCTATTTGAAAGAAAAACTAAAAGCTTAATTCAGTAACTCCAATTTTTCTTTGGCCAAGACAAAATCTGCCTGAACCTTTAAGGCCTTTTCATAACTTAGTTTTGCCTCAGCTGGTTTTTCAAGCTTCTCTTCAATCAATCCTTTCAGGTAAGGAATGGCAGCGAGTAATTCAACTTGTTGTGTATGATTTTGATTAATCGTAAAGGTTACCTTATAATTTCCTGAATCGTTCAGTGTTTCTACCTTTTTAATCGTGGCATAGGCTTCATCATTTTTCTTCATGGCCAACTGTAATTTAGCCAAACTATATCCGTGGTAATTATTATTAGAAAGTGTAAATAACTCATCATAAGACTCCATTGCCTTATCAATGGCACCCAGTGATTCCAAAGAAATTGCCTTTAATTCAAGAATAGCTTCATTTTTCGGATCTCTTTTTAAAACTTCAGTGGACATTAAAAAACAAGAGCCATATTTTCTTGAAGAAAAATAAATATAGGCCAAACTATCTTTATACGTGCTGTTCGCACCTTCTAAAGCAATCAGTTTATACATGCTGTAGGTTACTACTGAAGGGTCACCCATCGCCTTCGCATTTTCTATTACTTCTTTTTCAGTTTTTATGGCATCGGCACTCCCTGCTTGTGCAAAGGTGGTAAATCCCATCAATCCTATAAGGGCCAGACTAAATAACTTCTTCATTTTTCAAATAATTTTAAGACCGCAAAAATATTCAAAATATTGGAATTATGAATCTTTATGCAAAAGATTAACAAACCCTTAGGTATAAATCAAAAAAAAACGTTCAATAAAATTGAACGCTTTTTAATTTGGGTGGAAGACCGGGCTCGAACCGGCGACCCTCGGTACCACAAACCGATGCTCTAACCAACTGAGCTACAACCACCGTGATAAACCGAATTCACTTGATACAAATTCGGGTGCAAATATAATCTATTTAACCACTTCTTCAAACAAAAAATAAAATTTTATTAATGAATTTCTCTGGACAAAACGAAGCATCTTTTTTCGTCGTAAATGAGAGAAAGAATTAAAAACATCCAAACGCAACACAAGCATCTAAATCAATTGATCAAGGTGATCAACAGCTACAAATCTCTCTACAGTAAAGCCTTCAGCACTTTCCTTCCCGATAATCCTTCCCAGATCCCGTGCCCTGTAATGGATGCTGTCCAAAAAGTTTTTACTCGTAATTGGCGACACCGGCTCATTTGATTTGGGATCATAAAACTGTGAAGCATACGCTTTTACCGCCTCCATTTTTTTATCCATAAAACCAGTAACATCCACCACGAAATCGGGTTTGATGTTTTCCCACTGTATATAATGATACACCTGTTTGGGCCTCCATGCTTCCTGTGGCTCTTCATTATGATATGTTTCTATTTTTCGCAGTCCTGCCAGAAAGCAGGCGTCTGAAACCAGTTTACTGCCCTTGCCATGATCAATATGCCTGTCTTGTATGGCATTGCACAATACAATGTCTGGTTGATACTTTCTAATAATTTCAATCACAGCTTTTTGATGGGTTTCGTCATTCACAAAAAATCCATCTTTAAAACCAAGGTTTTCACGAACACTCAGTCCCATGACCTTTGCCGCTTTGGCTGCTTCCTGATCTCTTATTTCTGCCGAGCCACGTGTTCCCAGTTCTCCCCGGGTCAAGTCTAAAACTCCCACCTGTTTCCCTCTTGAAATCTCTTTTACCAAAGTAGCTGAACAGCCCAACTCCACATCATCGGGATGTGCACCTATGGCCAATATATCTAATTTTTTCATCATTACAGTTTTATAGCTTGAATCAGGTCATTTAATATATCCTCTTTATTCTCAATTCCAACGGATAATCGCAACAAATTATCTGAAATACCCTGAGTTTTTCTTTCTTCTGGAGAAAGTAAGGCATGGGAAGTAAGGCTCGGCTGAATAATCGTAGATTCCACTCCTGCCAAACTCATGGACGGCTTGATCATTTGTAATCTTTTTTGATACGCTCCTGCATCCATGTTTTCATGCAATTCAAAAGATAGCATGCCTCCGAATCCATGCATCTGAGATTTGGCCAATTCATGATCCTTATGAGATTTCAATCCCGGATAATAAACCCTTTTTATCGCCTCATTGCTTTCAAGGCTCTCCGCAATAAACTGTGCATTTGAATTATGCTTCTCAATTCGAACACCCAATGTTTTAATACTTCTTTCGAGTAAAAAGCACATGAATTCACTAAGGTTCCCTCCAAAATTACGGGCTTTAAACAGCACTTTATCAATCAGTTCTTTTCTTCCTGCCACAATACCGGCACTAATATCACTGTGTCCGCTTAAGTACTTGGTAGCACTGTGGATCGAAAGATCTATGCCAAAATCCAATGGTGTTTGATTCAAAGGCGAAGCAAATGTATTGTCTATCATACTTATTATTCCGCTCTTTTGAGCCAGTTTTGCAATGCCTTTTATATCCGTAATACTCAATAAAGGGTTTGAAGGCGTTTCAATATAAATCACCTTGGTATTCGGTCTTAGTTCTCTTTCAAAATCTTCCAGCAACAATCCTTTTGTAAACGAAAATTCAATACCAAATCTTGAAAACTCCTCCATCACCAAATGATGACTTCCACCATAAATTTCATTTTGAAAGACAACATGATCGCCACTTTGTAAAAATGCAAACAAACTGGAAGTTATCGCTGCCATGCCACTTGAAAAAGGCAAGGCTTTTTCTGTGTTTTCAAGAGCCGCCAATTTATTGGCAATAACTTCTTGATTTGGTGTATTTAAATACCTTGGATATCGTTTCTCTTCCACATCCAAAAACGGATAGGATGTTGCCATAAAAATGGGAGAAACAGATCCTCCGAATTGTGTATCTTCTATTTGACCTTCATGAATACACAGGGTGTGTTTTCCTTTGTGTTTTTTCATTTTTCTTTATTTTAATCTTCCTGTTATATATAAATTAACTCCTGGTCCCGACGCCACTCTTCCAATTTCCCAATCGTAAAGATCGGCATCCTTCAGACCCGCCACTAATTCCTGCATTTCCTGTACCGAATACGTTCTTAAAGACGAAACGATTCCATCCCAAAAAACAACTATGGGCACTAGTGGAATGATATAGGTAAACAAAATTCTACCAAGAGAGAATGGCTTGATAAAAGGTGTTACCAATAGCACCGTAATAGGTGAAAATATCATTGCCAGTAGGCTGGGTATACTTCTCTCCTGCCCTTCAAATATGGCTATAGCACCTTTATTATCAATTACATTTTGCAAAATAGCTTTGGCTTCAGCCGGCCTAAAATGATGTAAGGATAAAAATTGTGTTCTTATGCCCTTTACATCATTAGGAACATTCCTTGCATCAATAGCATCTTCTCTAAACGAAAAAATATCATTTTTACCTCTTGTGTATTCAAAGGCAGCAATATTAGGATATAAATCCGTCATCAAAATTCTCAGATCAGGATGCTTCACTTTTAACGCTTCCGCGATCCACAACAAACCACCACCTCCTCCTGAGCCTAAATCAACTAACTGAGTTTCCCCTGTCTCGTTTAAAAGCCTGTCCAATATAGGAACAGCTGGTTTAAACAACTTTGATTTATTCGTTAAAAACTGTAAAAAATCCGTCATATAATTTCTTAAAAAAACAGGAAACCATGACTGATCTTCGAATTCAAAAAGGTGGATTCTACTCATACTAACTACATCAATTAAAAACCAACCGCCGTATCATCTCCTCTTGGGTCTGCACCGCCTTCCAATGTACCATCCGGCAATACTAAAATTGCATCAACTTTTCCGATGATAAGCGATTCTCTTTGAAAAAGTTTGTAGCCTTTTGAGCGCAGGTTTTGAAACGCTAAAGTATCAAAACTTCTCTCAAAAATCACCTCATCAGGCAACCATTGATGATGAAATCTACTGGATCTAACTGCTTGATCCATCCCCATATCATATTCTATTACATTTAAAATGGTTTGAAAAACTGTTGTTATAATAGTTGATCCTCCCGGAGAACCCACTACCATTAACAATTCTCCATCTTTTTCAATGATTGTAGGAGTCATAGAACTTAACATTCTTTTCTCTGGTTCTATGGCATTGGCCTCAGCTCCTATAAGCCCAAACATATTTGGGCTACCAGCCTTGGCGCTCAGATCATCCATTTCATTATTTAGAAAAAAACCTCCTTCTTCAACATAAACCTTTGAACCATAGCCCCCATTTAAAGTGGTGGTTACGGCCACGGCATTTCCATAGGAATCGACAATTGAATAATGAGTAGTCTGATCACTTTCTATGACTTCAATTTCTCCATGTGAGACCTCATTGGAAGGAGTCGCTGCCTCCCATGAAAAATCACTCATTCTTTTTTCATTATAGCTTTTTGACCCAAGTACCTCCATCGGAATCGAAACAAAATCAGGATCTCCTAAGTAGAAGGCTCGATCAGCATAAACCCGTCGCTCTGCCTCCGTAATAAGCTGAATGTAAGGTTCTGAATTATGTTCATACTGTTGTATGTTATATGGCTGGATACTTTTAAATAACTGTTCAAGACAAATCCCTCCGCTTGAGGGAGGTGGCATGGAAATTATTTGATACGATTTATACTCAAAGGTGATTGGTTTTCTCCAAACCACTTCATATTTGAGCAAGTCTTCAAAATCAATGATTCCTCCCAAAGACTTCATTTTATCAACGATCATTCTAGCTGTTTCTCCTTGATAAAACTCATCTCTTCCATTTTGTTTTATTCTTTCAAAGGTCTTTGCCAGATTTGGATTCCTGAGAGTATCTCCTTCCGCCCATTCCCTGTCAAAAAAAATGGTGTCAGCATTGGCAATTCTAAATTGTTCTCTGTTCCGATTTAATCCATCTGCCTGCCTAGAAGTAACAATGACTCCATTATTTGCAAGCTCAATTGCCGGATTAATCAATTCTGAAAAAGGCAATGTCCCATACTTTTTATGAATCTCAAACAGGGCTGCTACAGTACCTGGAATACCCACTGCCATAGCTCCAAGCCTGCTTTTCCCTGGAATCAAATCGCCATTGTCATCAAGATACATGTCTCTGTGTGCCTCAAGAGGCGCTTTTTCTCGAAAATCCAATGCTCCTGTTTTACCTTTATGGTCTCTAAAAACCATAAAACCACCACCGCCAATATTTCCTGCTACAGGATATGATACAGTCAATGCAAGGTCAGTAGCAATCATGGCGTCAAAGGCATTCCCTCCTTTTTTTAGAATTGAGGCTCCGATAGCCGAGGCCTCTTGACGGGCACTAACAACCATGGCACTGTCAGAAATGAGCCCTCGCTGTTTTTTAATCATCAAAGGCTTTGTATCGCATTGAATACATAACAGGAATAAACTCCCCAGATAACAGCAGGCGGCCCAGCGCCTGATATCACAACGAATCATAAGTCTCATTAATCTCTTTTAATTTTTTATTGCTAAAGCTCACCAGATCGTCAAAGAATAAAACAAAATCATTTTTAAAATCCTTATAATTTGATTCCAGATCATAAATAGCCATATCTATTTGTCCTCTGTTTTTTGTTCTGCGGTTCATTCCTTCGAGCACGCTTTGAATTCCTTCTAATCTGGCATAGCTCAACAACCAATTATCTCTGATCAAATAGGTTGACATATGCTGTATCTTATCAGGTAAATAATCAAAGTTTTTGTTAAGGATTGCGTAAAAATTTTGAGTGTATTCAGAAAGTGGAATCTCAGAATAGTCCTGCCAGTTTTTTGCCAGAAAATGATCATAAAAGATATCGATCACAACACCCCGGTAGAGTCCATACCGATCATTCAATCGCCTCTTGCTTATTTTTACTATCTCATGTGTATCTGTAAATGAATCGATTTGCCTGTGTAATAGTATTCCCTTTTGTAATTCAGCCGGGAACTTTTTATACTTGTTTCCTTTAATATGATCCGCCATAAAATTACCAATGGTAATCATTTCATGATCCTGTGACAAATATATATGAGCTAAATAATTCATTCAATAATTTCTGTTAAAAATAAACTTTTAAACACTATCAATGACATAAACCGATTTTTTGTTGCCACTGTCATGATATTCCATTGATTGTACAAAAATTTAGTTATTTTTGCCTCTACCAGGATGATTTCTCTCCACAAGCAGGAATTGTACATGTATAATTCAACCTTGGTGTTTATTCTGAACCAGGGTGTTCAATTCTAATTTTATGTTAGTAAAAGACAATCAATCTTCGAAAGAGGCGATAGCGCTAGAAGATAAGTACGGGGCACATAACTACCACCCGCTACCGGTAGTACTTCAAAAAGGAAAAGGTGTTTATGTTTGGGACGTTGAAGGTAAAAAATACTATGATTTTTTATCAGCCTATTCAGCTGTTAATCAAGGGCACTGTCATCCAAGGATCGTAAACAAACTGCAGGAACAGGCAGCAAAATTAACCTTGACCTCAAGAGCGTTTTACAACGATCAGCTTGGTGTGTATGAAAAATTCATGAGTGAATATTTCAAATTTGACAAGGTATTACCTATGAATACGGGTGCTGAAGCGGTTGAAACAGCTATTAAGCTTTGTAGAAAATACGCGTATGAAAAACGAGGTATTCCAGAAGAAAAAGCCACCATCATCGTTTGTGAAAACAACTTCCATGGAAGAACAACGACGATTATTTCATTTTCTAATGATGAAACGGCGAAAAGGAATTTTGGCCCTTATACGCCGGGGTTTATTAAAATTCCATACAATGATGCTGATGCGCTTGAAAAAGCCATTAGAGAAAATGACCATATCGCAGGATTTTTAGTGGAGCCTATTCAAGGCGAAGCAGGTGTATTCGTTCCTGACGAAGATTATCTGACAAAAACGAGAAAAATCTGTGCTGATAATGAGGTTCTTTTTATCGCAGATGAAGTTCAAACGGGTATTGCCAGAACCGGAAGGTTGCTGGCCACTTGCGGGAATTGCGCCTGTGCAGATAAAAACTGTTCACAGACACCAGAGGTAAAACCAGACATATTAATATTAGGCAAGGCTTTGAGCGGAGGAGCCTATCCAGTATCAGCGGTACTTGCAGATGACCCTATCATGGAAGTCATCAAACCGGGTGTTCACGGATCTACCTTTGGAGGAAATCCAATTGCAGCAGCTGTGGCGATGGAGGCTCTGGAGGTCATTCGAGATGAAAATCTTGCCGAAAACGCGGATAAATTAGGTAAATTATTCAGAGCCGAAATGGAATTGTTTATCGCAGAAAATGAACTTGTCACCTTAGTACGTGGAAAAGGTTTATTGAATGCCATTGTCATCAATGACACTGAAGAAAGTGATCTTGCCTGGAATATCTGTGTAAAGTTAAAAGACAATGGTTTATTGGCCAAACCAACACATGGTAATATTATTCGTTTTGCACCTCCTTTGGTCATTAACGAAGAGCAACTTATGGACTGTATCCGTATCATAAAAGAAACGATTACCTCTATGAGTTGAAACGCTGTATGAGGATCAAAAAAAAGCCCTTTTCAAATTGAAAAGGGCTTTTTTTTCGTTTATACAAAATCAATATCCTTCAGTAAGATGCTGTAATTTTATTTTATTTTCGATGCGTATCTTTTTCCCTGCCAACGAAATATAGCCTTCTTTTTTAAATTCAGACAGTAATCGAATTGTAGATTCTGTTGCTGTTCCAATGGCATTTGCAATCTCTTCTCTGGTTAATGTCACTGAAATATAGCCTTCATTATCCACACCAAATATTCTCTCAAAAAACAAAAGAGATTCTGCCAATCTCTCTCTTACATTTTTCTGTGCCATGTTGGCAATAGATGAATTCGCTTCATCAAGGTCTTCCGCTAAAGATCTGGTGATCTCCAAAGAAAACTCTGAATTATTTTTAAACAATTCAATGATTTCATTTTTCGGAATAAAACAAACATCCATTTCTTCCAACGCTGTCACGGTTAGATGCGCCACTGAATTACTTATAACAGACCTATGTCCCACTAATTCTCCTTTCCTGATAAATCGCACAATTTGCTCTTTCCCATTTGGCGCTAATTTGGTCAGCTTACATTTCCCATTCCTCAGACAATAAACACCTCTTAAGGAAGTACCCTCACTAAAAATCACTTCACCTTTCTGAATGTGGAGCGTTGATTTTTTCTTTGCAATTTCTTTTAGTTCTACTGCAGTAACAGAGTTCAAGGAGTTTAAGTCTCTAATGACACATTTTTCGCATTCTGCTCTCATAAATTCACCTTTATTTCTTACAAATTTATATAAATTCTAATACCATTCATTTTTTTATGTAGTTTTTTTATAAGAAATTTACCCACTTTTCCAAAGGATCTATGTCTAAAGATAACTGCTTCCACTGCGGTCTCGATTGTAAAACAGATAAAATTGAATTTGATCAAAAAGCATTCTGCTGTAATGGATGTAAAACGGTCTATGAAATTTTAAATCAGCATGAGCTATCTAGTTACTATGACTTGGAAAGCGCTCCAGGGACTGTTCCTAACGAAATAAAAGGGAAATTTGACTACTTGGATAATGAGGCAATTGCTGCCAAACTAATTGAATTTGATGATCTGGAAACAGCTGTCGCCAATTTTTACATTCCAAGTATTCATTGCAGCTCATGTATTTGGGTGTTAGAGAATTTACAGAAGTTGAATGCGGGAGTAAAAGTTGCTTTGGTGAATTTTCCTAAAAAAGAAGTCCGTGTTACTTTCAGAAAAAGTGAAATTTCGATAAAAGAATTGGTTGAATTAATTGCATCCATTGGATATGAGCCCTATATCAGTCTTGATGATGCTGAAGTCAAGAATAAAAAAACAGACAGAAAATTAATCTATCAGGTAGCTGTGGCAGGCTTTGCTTTCGGAAATATCATGATGTTATCATTTCCTGAATATTTCCAAATGGATGAATACTGGCTCAATCGATTTAAACCGTTTTTCAGAGCTTTGATGTTGCTTTTATCCCTTCCGGCCCTGCTATATTCAGGAAAAGACTATTTGATATCAGCCTATAAAGGACTAAGTCACGGCATCCTGAATATTGACGTTCCTATTTCTCTCGGAATTCTTGTGTTATTCTTTCGAAGCACCTATGAGATTGTCACCAACACCGGCCAAGGATATTTTGACA
>NZ_JBPCUJ010000057.1:0-5049 GCF_051011215.1 Lutimonas sp. | reverse complement strand
AAACAAATTAGAACATGATGCAAGAGTCATTGCCAAAACAATGAACGCTACAGATCCTAATCTTGCTGAGTTTAGAGCTAAAGGAGGAAAACTCCTTATGTTTACGGGGTGGTCTGATATGGCTATTTCACCTTTAGGAACCATTGCTTATTATGAAGATGTTATTTCAAATGATCCGAAGGCAGCAGACGATGTGAAACTGTTTATGATGCCAGGTGTTGGACATTGTTTGGGCGGTGATGGACCGTCATGGGTGAATTGGATTGATGAACTCGATCAATGGGTACGAGGCGAAGAAGCTCCTGAGCAGGTCACTGTGTATTTTGTAGACGAACAATTTCAGCCCAGTGGTTCACAATTATTATGTGCCTATCCAGAAGTGGCGGTCTATGACGGTAAGGGAGATCCAAAAGATGTAGCAAGCTTTAGTTGTGGTCAGATAGAATATAATGAATAATGATCTTGGCGCCCATCATATAAATGGGCGCCAGGCTCCATGCTAAAACTAATGTTTGTTTTTTTTATATTCGATTCTTCATATGGAAAGAGAATTGTCTATTAACTAATTATACTATGAAACTAATTATTCAACTAATTATTCTTTTTACAGTCTTATTACCTGTTTCACTATTGGCCCAAAGAGATCCAGATTCAGTGTCAGAGAAAGACACTAATAAATCTCGGCTAGACAGCATCGTGCAAGATCATTTTTTAATGTACGATTGGGAATCTGGGAGCATTTCGTTTGGCGGATCCATCCACAGAACGATTATGTATGTCGATGACGGATTGAATAATGATTTTTTCTTCATGGATTCAGAACAACCACCTACCCATTTAAGGGTGAGTGTTGAAAACAGTTTGAACGAAAACATCAGTGTATTTGGAAACCTTTGGATCGGTATTCAGAGTAATCGGCCCTTCGAGGTAAGCCAGGACAATAAGAACCCGGGAGTCGCATTTAGGGCCTTGATCAGTGAAGTAGGAATCAGTCATAAAAAAATCGGTAGCTTAGAATTAGGAAGTGGATTTACTTCTTCAGCTGTCTTTACAGAAGTCGATATGTCAGGAACCAGTATTGGATCTATGTTGACCTCAGGTAACCTGGCTCCGGGAATGAAGTTTGTAGATGCTGATTCTAATGAATTATCTGACCGACAGGTCTTTAATTATTTTCTTGATACAGAACGTCTAATGTTAGCCGACCGCATCCGATTTGATTCCAAATCTTTTGCCGGAGGCTTTATGGTCTCAGCTTCTGCAGCTGCTGACAGTCGATGGGATGCTTCTGTAAGATTTTTCCCAGAAGTAGGCAAATGGGCCTTTAGAGCCGTGCTAACATATGAGCAAAAACCATTTCGAGATCTTGATTCTAGAACATTGGCCGGATTCGGAATTAGACATGAAGAAACAGGCATCAACCTAACTACCATTGCCTCCTATGGATTCACCCCCGACGATCGAGATCCATATGGCTTTGTGATCAAAGGAGGGATACAACAAAACTTTACCGACTTAGGCAAAACATCCTTTTCAATTGACTATGCAAAAAATCATGATGCAACCATAGAAGGTGAGAGAGCCACTAGTTATAGCTTTTTTGTAAATCAATCTATCAACCCTATTAATCTGGTTATTTACCTCGGATATCGTAAATACGATGTAACAGATTCGGATCTGAATCTGTTGCCTATTAACACAACGACACTTGGTGTGTTTTTTAACTTTTAAACGCAACTAACTACATAAAAAATCAACTATGAAAACGCTAATTAAAAATGAATATCCTCTTATTCTGGGCATTGTTACAGTACTATTATTTTTTGGACCCGGTGTAGCTTGGCTAAGTGATATGGGGTCTAATATGACCTCAACATCCATTTCCTTTATAGCTCTTTTTAGCATCATGCTATGGGCTTCCTTTAAAGTAGTTGTCCATGCTGATATGCTGGCCATAAAGCTGGGAGAACCTTTTGGAACCTTGATCCTGACACTTTCAGTAATTCTAATAGAGGTACTTCTGATCTCTACCATCATGCTAACCGGCGATGACAATCCTACCTTGGGTAGAGATATGATGTTTTCGGTGATCATGATTGTTTTAAATGGTCTTACAGGTTTGGTCTTGATCATCGGAGGGCTAAAACATTTTGAACAGAAATTTAATATTCAGGGAGCCCAAACCTATCTTATTATTTTAATCCCCTTGGCCACCTTGAGTTTAATCTTACCAAATTATACCCAGTCTACTGAGACAGGTACCTTTTCATTAAGCATGACCTGGATCGGGATCGCTGTTACCGCAATTTTATATCTGGCATTTCTGTTTGCACAGACCTACAGACATAAAGATTATTTTCAAATGAGTTATTCTGAAGCCCTGCATGAAGACGAGCATAAACCAAAATCTTTAGGCTACCATATGCTATTCCTTGTTGCCTATATGCTAGTTATTATTCTACTTTCGAAAAGCCTGAGCAAGATCATTGATTTTGGGATTGGAGAAATCGGATTTCCGGTGGCTCTTGGAGGATTGTTGGTTGCTGTTTTGGTACTGGCTCCAGAAGGAATGGCTGCTGCCAAATCTGCTTTAAGAAATGATTTACAGCGATCAATCAATATTAGTTTGGGCTCTGGACTTTCCACGATTAGCCTCACCGTTCCGGCGGTTTTATTGATTGGTATAATTACGGGTAAAAAAGTGATCTTAGGTTTAGGACCTGAAGACAGTTTTTTACTAATCCTTACCTTGGCTGTCAGTATGGTGACTTTTTCAGGAAAACGGAGTAATTTTATACAAGGAATCGTGCATCTGGTACTCTTCCTGATCTATCTGGCATTAATATTTGATTAGTTATGAATGATTTAAAAAAGGACTATATTAAAAGTGTGAGGAAAATGGCCGTTTGGTCCATGTTCTGCATCTTTTCAACGACCGTATTTTCCCAGGAAACTACGATAGATTCTATGGCCCTTGAGGCGGCGGATTTAGACTCCACGACTGTTGAACAAATTAGATCTCCATTGAGGACGCCCAATGTGTCTAGCCCACGAGAGACATTATTCAGTTTTATTGATAACATGAATGCCTCCTACGAATTATTAATAGAAGCTCATGAAGAAAATATTGAATTACCTGGATGGTATATAGATGATAGTGTGAAGCCCAAAGTGTACGGAGCTGAACGACTATTTGAAAAGGCGGCATATTCTTTGGACCTTTCCTCCTTCCCTCCTTCTTTGAGAAAGCATTTGGCGTATAGTGGTCCTATAATGTTGAAAGAAATTCTTGACAGGATTGATCTTCCAAGTATGAATGAGGTACCCGGAACAAAATCTCTCGACTCAATTCAGGATGAAGATTCAGAATTAGCCTTTTACACAATACCTGATACTGAAATTACGCTGGTTAGAATTGACAAAGGCTACCAAAAAGGAAAATACTTATTTTCAGCCGAAACCGTTTCAAGATTACAAGAGTTTTACGAAAAATCAGTACATCTTCCCTATAGAACAGATGATAATGTATCCGCAGGTTTTTATACTTTTTATGCGAGTACACCGGGAAAACTAATGCCACCCAAATGGAATGTTTTCCTGCCAGAATGGGCTAATCAAGAGGTGTTTTCTCAAACCGTATGGCAATGGATCTTTTTAGTCGGTTATTTTATGATCTCACTGTTTCTATTAAATATTATCTATAAATATTTGATACAACCCAATAAGGAGAATATCAACTTAAGGCGTACCATTTTATTGATCATCGTTCTGGGTCTCACTTTGTTTTTAAGTATCATCATTAGTGATCGTATCAATATCACCGGAGGCCTATTGCTGGCATTAAAGATCATTTTGGAGTCTATTTTCTGGTTGATCTCTTCCTTGTTGTCCTTCAATATTATCGTTGCTATTTCCAAGTATATTGTAAAAATGAAGAATGTTGACAAGATCGGATTAGAAGCCACCTATACCCGAGCCGTTTTTATGATCGTTGCTATCCTGGTAGCTTCATCAATTTTGCTTTACGGACTCTCGGAATTAGGCATTGCCTCGGTGTCGTTGATTACCGGTGTAGGGATTGGTGGTATTGCCATCGCATTAGCTGCACGATCAACCTTGGAAAACGTTATCGCCAGTTTTACGATTTTTGCCGACAAGCCCTATAGAGTTGGTGACCGGGTAAAGATCATGGAGCACAATGGTACGGTTGAATCTATCGGAATTCGATCTACACAGATCAGACTTTTGACTGGTCCAGTTGTTTCTATCCCCAATGAAAAAATGGCCTCCATTGAAATTGAAAACATTCAGCAAAGACCATTTTTGAGAAGGGAGTTTGACATTAGGATCAAATATGAATCATCAAAAGATATAGTAGAAAAAAGTGTTGAACTTATCAAGGAAGTCTTATCGGTTCCTAATATAGAAAGTGATGAATATCACCCTAATCTGGCGATTAACAATCCGGAGTATCCGCCACGAGTATATTTTAACCAGATCAATGATGATTCATTTAATATCTATATCATCTACTGGCATTTCCCTCCGGTTCACTGGGAGTATATGGCCCATGCCGAAAGCATCAATTTCGAGATCATCAGCAAACTGAAAGAAGCGAATATTGATTTTGCCTTCCCAACCCAGTCTTTACAATTGGACCCAGTTAATGATGACAAGAATAAAGTTAGAAATGAAAAGTAATATAGAGGCCATTAAAATGAAGGAATAAATTGCCATTTAATTATCGGCAAGATGTTATGTCTGGATTTCTTAATTAATCTCTGATTATACGTTTTAAATGAGGAATAATGCATCTAAGGCATCAGCAATTACATAGAATAGGAATGTGATAGGAGAGATTCTTTTGTAAATTACAGATCGTAAAATGACATATTTATCTTAAAACTTATGAAATGTCAAAATACGAATTTAAGCTCATTAAGGCTCTTGACATTTATACTTATGTACTTGATTTGTTTTCAAGTCAATAGTCAAATCAACAAAACTATTGTTGAGAAATCACCGAAAGAAGAATGGGCTCCTATGCCT